>NZ_JBTREW010000018.1:0-103999 GCF_054823925.1 Bacillus sp. F9_6S_D1_P_5
CCAAAAACGACTCAACCATCGAGCTCCGATAGAATATCGAATCTCGATGGCTGTTTAGTCTTTTTAATACTGTCTACTTGACAGGGATAAGACCAAAAGGAAGGCTTTTTTGTTTAAAAGCGAGGTATTCCCACATCACTATCAAGCTAAGAAAATCAAATATCCTAAAACATGAAAATGTACTATTTTATGTTTTTGGGATGCTTTTATTTATTTTTTGAATATGATGTCATGCTTCTTAAGAAAATTCCTAGTCCTGCAAAAAAGAATCCTAAGCATAATAAGCTGCCTGGGGTTCCCCAAGTAATTTGATCTAGCATTTTTATCCCCTCCCGTTCATCATTATATAGTATTTATTGGTAATTATCAAAATTTTCCTTTTTAAAGGTTATTGATGAGCCTTTCTACCTTATACGAGAAGAATATATTTGAAAAGGAATTCTTTTAAAAATATTCTATTATTCTTATAAAACGTTTCTGTTACATATGATATAGTAACAACAAAGGGGGCTTACAAATGGAAATGATTCACGAAAGAGCAAAGTTACGGTTAATAGATAGTGATGATGTCGAAACTTTGTTTTCGATTGTAGAAGGAAATCGGGATATTTGGGCGTATTTAATCTCTAAAATGGATACTGCGCAAGATATGCAGCAATATGTTCAAAAAGCGATAAAGGGTTATGGAAGGGGTACTGAAATACCTTTCGTTGTAGTGGATCAACAGACGAATACAATTGTAGGAAGTACACGTCTATATAATATTTCAGTAGAAGATAAAACAGTAGAGTTAGGGCAGACTTGGTATCATCCAAGTGTGCAACGTACGAGTATTAATACAGAGTGTAAGTATATGCTTCTCCAGTATGCTTTTGAAAAATTGCATATGCTCAGGGTGCAAATTAAGACGGATGCAAGAAATGAAAAAGCACAACGAGCAATTGAAAGGTTAGGTGCAGTTAAAGAAGGTGTGCTTAGAAATGAAAGAAAATTGCCAAGTGGACATGTGAGAGATGCGGTTGTGTATAGTATGATCGCAAGCGAATGGCCAGTTGTGAAAGCACGTCTGTTAGAAAAATTAGAATTGTATAAAGAAAAGTTATAATTCGTGTTTTGGAAGGTATATTGTTCGTAATACATGAAAAATATACCTTTTTTCTTACAAAATGCTACTTTATTTTAATTACTTTTGTTTCATCGTTCCCTTCTGAGAAAAAATTCGTTACAATGTAGTTGTATGGTAATAAACTTATGAATTTAAAACATGTAATGAAAACCGCAAATGAAAATGAATTGATAATCCTCAATTTTAAATGAAAACCCTTTTATACATAAATAACAAGTAAAGTTCCTTCTTTTAAATAAACTCAAACAAAACGATTTGATATAAATGTTTTTTTATAGAAGTATGGATGATGTACGGAGGCAATTACAAATGAAAGAAAATAAGAAAAGTAAGAAAAGACGAATCTTTCAAGTATTTTTACTAATGATTTGTTCTGCTATTTTATATGTAAGTTATGCAGCTTACGATATTTGGAGCTATCGTTTTAAAACAGATGATAGTGTGAAAACGGATGCTGGTATCGTACTAGGAGCGGCTTCTTGGAACGGAAAACCATCCCCTGTATTTAAAGAAAGAATTAATCATGCGATTTCTTTATATAAGAACGGAAACATTAAAAAGATTATTTTTACAGGTGGTACAAAGTTCGAGGCAGAACTTGAGGAAGCGCGTACTGCAAGAGTATATGCAATGAAACAAGGTGTAAAAGACGAAGATATTTTAATTGAAACAAAATCCCTTTTCACTGAAGAAAACTTAAAGAATGCGAAGGAAGTTGGAATAGAGAACGGAATACGCACATACACGATTGTAAGTGATCCACTTCATATGAAACGCGCAATGAGAATCGCAAAACATATTAATATTGAAGCGTATGCTTCACCAACGCCGACATCAGCATATAAAACGTTAGACACAGAAATTCCATTCTTCTTTAAAGAATTATTCTCGTATATTGGATATGTAACCTCTTTGCCATTAAAGGCATTGAAGGGAGACTAACATAAGAAAAGAACCTATCCTTAAATAGGAACTTTTCTTATTAGTCAAAAACATTGTATTTTTATCGGAATAGTGAAACAATAGAGAGGTAGCTTCATATAATCATAATGAAAAAGTGAGCGGTTGATGAATCGAACATAAAGGAGATTATAGTATGGCACTCTCATTTGTTGAAACAGAAGAACAATCTTTCATTATTGCACAAATAAATAAATTGATTCCGAAGTTCATGGAAAGGGAGCATCAACTAAGTGAATTAGGATCATTTCCGTATGAAAATATAAGTGATTTGAAAGATATCGGATATACGAAATTAACGTTACCGAAGGAATTTGATGGTAGTGCGATTTCTTTATATGACTTCGTTTTATTTCAAGAGAAAATCGCGGAAGGCTGCGGAGCTACTGCATTATCGATTGGCTGGCATCTTGGCATTGTGAAAGAGCTAGCGGAAAATCGCTCTTGGAATGATGAGATGTTCAAATGGTTTTGCGAAGAAGTGCGCAACGGTGCGCTCTTTAACCGAGCAGCAACAGAACCAAAAACAGGGAGTCCGACGCGTGGCGGTAAACCAGAAACAATAGCGGTTCAACAAGGCGAGAAGTGGGTTATAAACGGAAGGAAAACCTTTACAACGATGGCCCCAATACTTGATTATTTTATTATTTCAGCGAGTATGGAAGGCCGAGAAGAAGTTGGTGAGTTTGTTATTCCAAGAAATACACTCGGTGTATCCATTGAAGAAACGTGGGATAGCGTTGCAATGCGAGGAACTGCTAGTCACGACCTTGTCTTACAAAATGTGGAGATAGAAAACCGCTTATTTACAGATATAAAGGGCGGAAAAGTGAAACAAAAGGGTATTGGCTGGTTGCTACATATACCAGCATGTTATTTAGGAATTGCACAAGCAGCAAGAAATTATGCAGTTCAGTTTGCGGGATCATACAAGCCAAATAGTTTAAATCATTCTATTAGTTTATTGCCGAATGTTAGAAAATTAGTTGGAGAATTAGAACTTGAGCTTATGCAAGCTCGCGTCTTTTTATATCAAATTGCGAAAAAGTACGATGAGGCAGAGGATAAACTATCATTGCAAGCAGAATTAGCAGCAGTGAAATATGCCGTAACGAATGCGGCGATATCAATTGTTGATAAAGCAATGCGCATCGTAGGAGCAAAAAGTTTATCAGAAAAAAATCCGCTTCATCGTTACTATTTAAACGTCAGGGCAGGATTGCATAATCCGCCGATGGATGATGTAACACTATCTATGCTGGCGGATGCGGCGTTTCGGTCGTAATTTTTAAAGCTTACATTTTATTGTTTATGGATATTATAGTTGTTTCGAAAGCACGGGTTTGATTAGTAATCAAACCCGTGCTTTTTATGTGTACGACGTACCAAATTGAGATGAGATTTTTAATAGAAATTGTTATCATGATTTTGGATTGTTATTGGCTGAAAGAATATTTATTGTAATGTTCGTTTGGCAACTTTTAATCCCATATTAAAGGTCTTTCCAAGTTTACCATTCGTAAATATTGTAAAAATTGCCCTGCATGGACCGCGTCATGATAGGCAATTCGTAATAGCATGTCGCCTAAATATCGTTGATAGCCAACATCGCTTCGATCAATAAGGGTTGAATCTAGCTCGGCTATGCTTATTGATTGTACATATTCTATGAAGTCAGTAAAGTATACTTGTGCCAATTCAATTTCTTTTTTTACACAAGTAATCGGCTCGTCATCATACGGGAAATGTATATCATTTATTGAACCGTTGTTTTTTAAAATCATATGATAGTAAAAAGTTGAACTCCATACATGACGAATCATTTCACCAAATGACATAGCTTCATGATCAGGCTTCCAATTAAGAAAATTGTCAGGAAGAGAATTCCATAATTTTTCTGAGCGCCTTCTCGTTTCTTTCAAATTTAATATACTAAGATCAATTGCGTTCATAATACATTCTCCTTTACTATTAAACTTAAAATAATTGTATCAGTTTAATAGTTAGGGTATCATCGAAATATGAATGTATATCCGAATATCTCATATATAGCTAAACTAATTGCTGAACCTACAAGAGCAATTATCTTAGATTGTTTAATGAATAACCAGGCACTACCTGCTAGCGAATTGGCTTATATGGCGAAAGTTTCAAATCCAACGATTAGTTCTCATCTCTCTAAATTAATAGAGGGGAATCTACTTACAGTTGAACAACATGGTAGACATCGTTACTATCGACTTGCTAATCAAGAGGTAGCAGAAGTTCTTGAAAAGTTAGGAACAATCGCACCAACAGTCCAAGTTCGTTCTTTAAAACAATCGAATCAACTAAAACAAGTTCGTTACGCTCGAACTTGCTATGATCATCTTGCAGGCAGACTCGGTGTAGAGATAACCGAAAAATTACTACATAAGGAATTTCTAATTTTAGAGGAAGGAGAATACATTGTAACGGAACAAGGTAAGCAGTGGTTTCTGAATTTTGGAATAAATATTGAAACGGCACATATAAAGAGGAGGGTATTTGCAAAACCTTGTCTTGATTGGAGTGAACGACGCTACCATATTTCTGGTTGGTTAGGATCTGCAATAGCAAAACTATTTTTTGAACAGGAATGGATTACAAAAACGGATAAGAGTCGGGCTGTCCATCTTACACAAAAAGGTATGAAGTTATTGAAAGATCAATTAGGTCTTGACATGGAGAATAAAAAAGTCCATCAAAATACAGTGTCTTCTGTCGAGTAAACAGTATTAAATAACCTGAGTTCTATATTTATATAGACTCAGGTTATTTAATTTCTTTTAAAATTTTTGAGGGTATTTGCGCACGGCAACTTTAACCTCATTTGCTTTACGGCAAGAGCTTAAATGAGAACATAGTAATTGAGGCAATTCTATTAAATTAGTAATCATATTACTTAAAAATTAAGCGTAAGAATATAGTAAATGAAGGGAGATATAAAATGAATAAAATTAAACTGAAAGTATTGAATGTAAGATATGTAGTGATATGTATTTTATTCACTATTATATGTATCCTCACTTCATTCTTCATTTCTAGTAATTCCAGCGTATTTAAATCATTTTATATGAATCAGTTATTAGGAACGAATTCTACTAAAGGCCTTATGTATATGATAGGAAGTGAAAATCGTTATTTTGCAGAAGAATTTCATAAAGAAAAAGGACGAGCGTCTTTGAAGTCTTTTTTACTGTCACTTTCTACAAATATTAATGTAAATGATCTGCGAAGTTTATTAACTCGAGAACTTCCTAATATGAATCAATTTTATTCAGAAATATTAATTGCTGGGGAAGGAACAGATTATACGAATGTTCCTGAAGAATCCAGTATTCCTTTAGATAAAATTAAAGATAAAGGTACTGCTATTGAACACCCAAAGAGTGGGAAAGAAAACAATTCTACTGATGAAAATTCAAATACACAAAATAAAGTTTTTATTTATCATACACATAGTTGGGAAGCGTTTATTCCTCTTATTCCAGGTGCTACTGTGCCCGATGATGCTTCCAGTACAAATAATGAAGTGAATATTACGTTTGTTGGAAACTATTTAAAACAAAAGTTAGAAGAAAAAGGAATAGGTGTTTCACATGATACGACAAATATGAGGGATTTTCTGCGAAATAAAAATTTAAATTGGGCCCAATCTTACAAAGGGTCCCGTCAAATATTACAAGATAAATTAGCGCAAGATAAAAATATTATGTTTCCGATGGACCTTCATAGAGATGATGCCCGAAAAAATATTACAACAAAAAATATTAATGGAAAGAATTATGCACGGCTCTATTTTATTTTAGGACGAGAAAATCCTAACTATGAAAAAAATAAAAAAATAGTAACGGCAATAAATTCATATTTAGATGAGAAGTATTACGGTTTAAGCCGAGGGATTTTTATTAAAGATCGTAAAAGCGGGAACGGAGTATATAATCAAGACCTTTCTCCGAATGCATTACTTATTGAAATGGGAGGCGTTGATAATACACCAGAAGAATTGTATGCGTCAGTTGACGCATTAGTAGAAGCATTTAGCCACTATTATAATGAAGTAACAAAGAAAAATAACTAAAATAAAAAGGAGTGATACCTAGTCAGAAGTGCTAGGGATTACTCCTTTTTTAGTAGAATATAATATTAACAATGAAGGCAATCAATAAAAAAATCTTTCTTTTCATTCTTCTTTTTACAGTTTTATAGGAGAAAGCTAGGTTTCTTATTTTTACTAATGTTATAATAAGAAAAAAGCACGAAAAGAGGTCATCTCATGCTAGAGGTTATTGCAACATGTTTAGAAGATGTGAAACGAATTGAAAGAGCTGGCGGGAAGCGAATTGAATTAATTTCATCTTATACAGAAGGCGGTTTAACGCCGAGTTATGCATTTATTAAAAAAGCGGTAGAAGCAGTACATATACCGGTTCACGTTATGATTCGTCCGCATGCGAAGTCTTTTACATATACGGAAGAAGAAATTGAAATGATGAAGGAAGATATTATCATCGCGCAGAAGTTAGGTGCAGCTGGTGTTGTATTAGGTGTACTAAACGAACAAAATGAAGTGGATGAAGAAAAATTAGCCGATCTACTATCTGTTGTAGAAGGAATAAATGTAACGTACCACCGTGCGATAGATGACATAGAAAATCCAGTAGAAGCGATGAGAACTTTAAAGAAGTTTCATAAAGTGACTCACGTTTTAACTTCAGGTGGACAAGGAAATATAGTAGAGAATATACCGGTGCTTGCAGAAATGCAAAAAGTAAGCGATGGTCAAATTCAACTTGTTGCTGGAGCTGGCGTGACGAAAGGAAATATAAAGCAATTGCTAGATGAAACTGGAATTACGCAAGCACATGTCGGTACAGCGGTAAGAGAAGGGAAATCATGTTTTTCTGAAATTGATCTTAATTTAGTGCAAGAATTAGTTCAAATCATACAATAAACACGTAAGAAAGAGGAGAAACGATGAAGGAAAATACGAAGAAAGAATTATTCTCATGGGCTAAAACGATAGGATTTACTCTTGTATTAATTGCTATTATTCGCGGTGTTTTATTTACACCTTCATTAGTACAAGGTGAATCGATGATGCCTACTTTAGAAAATAACGAGCGAGTGCTTGTGAATAAGATTGGCTATAGTATAAGTGGATTAGAGCGCTTTGATATTATCGTCTTCCACGGTAAAGAAGGGTACGATTTAGTAAAACGAGTAATTGGTTTACCAGGCGATACAGTTGAGTATAAAAACGATGTGTTATATGTAAACGGAAAAGCGATGGAAGAACCGTATTTAAAAGAGTTTAAAGAAAAAGCAGCAGGCCGTGTATTAACTCCAGACTTTACGTTAGAACAAATCACAGGAAAAACGAAAGTGCCAGAAGGTCAAGTGTTTGTTTTAGGAGATAATCGTGAAGTTTCGAAAGACGGTCGTATGTTTGGATTCATTTCAGAAGATGAGATTGTCGGAAAAGGACAAGCTGTTTTCTGGCCGTTGAAACAAGTAAGAGCGTTATAAAGAAAAAGTATGGGAGAATATTCTTCCATACTTTTTTTGTGCCTTATTTAAATGTTTGGTTTTGCTATAACTTGAACTTTTGAAAGAGAACCGTCATTATTTCTAAATTTTATTTTGTATTCACCTTCAGGAAGCCAATCACTCCAATTGATACTAAATTCATTAATCGCTTGCTCCCCAGGTTTTAAAGTTCTGTCAATCATCCAAGAACCTTTAACGTTATATAAAGTATAGCTAAAAGGAGAATCGCCTATATTTTTTACAAAAAGGCTTAATTCATCACCGTGAGAATAGTTAAAACTAGAAATACTTGATCCGAAGAAATGGATTTCTTCGTTCGCTATTTTATAATGTTGGGCAACTTTAGCGGTTGAATGAGTATCCTCATTTGTTGCAAAAGTCACATTATAACCTATACAAAAAGATAACATAATGGCGGGAATCACTAGCAACTTTTTCAAAAGAAACACTCCTTACATTTTGTTTTACATATATCATAATAATTGAAATATATTAGGAATGTGATATTTTTATGTAAAAATTTACAAATCCATTGGATTATTTACGTTTTTTAAATTACGGACAAATATATCGAGTCATACGCTTAAAAAAATATTGATTGAATTAAAAGAATATTTTATAATTTTAAATTATATATTTGTTTCGAAAAACGGAATTTAAGTTCCGGAATTCGGAACAAGAGGGAGATAGAATGAGTATAAATAAAACGGCAGTTAAGACAATGGATATTTTAGAGTTGTTTTATGAGCATGAAGAGCTAAGTTTAACAGAGATGGTTCAGCTTACGAGTATGCCGAAAACATCTGTTTATCGTTTAATTGGCTCGTTAGAAGAAATGGAGTTTT
The DNA here is from genome assembly GCF_054823925.1 of Bacillus sp. F9_6S_D1_P_5. NCBI lineage: Bacteria > Bacillati > Bacillota > Bacilli > Caryophanales > Bacillaceae > Bacillus > Bacillus sp. F9_6S_D1_P_5. Next base: position 8,503 of record NZ_JBTREW010000018.1, read on the forward strand.
TACAAAAAAACGAGAAAGGAAAGTATCGTCTCGGAGTCGTTTTTTTACGATTTGGTCAACTCGTTTCACAAAGATTATCAGTAAGAAATATTGCGATTCCGTATATGAAAGAGCTTAGAGATAGTTTAGGGCAGGCAGTTAATTTAATTATTCAAGATGGTAATGACGCGATTTATATTGAAAAGATGGAAGGTGTTCAGCCTGTACGCGTGTATACAGCGGTTGGAAGAAGGGCGCCACTTTATGCGGGGGCATGTCCGAGAATTTTACTATCGTATTTTTCAGAGCAAGAGAAACGGAAATATGTAGAGGAAACGGATTTAAAACAGTTTGCAGATGGAACAATCGTGGATAAGGAGCAATTGTTAGAAGTGTTACAAATGGCGAAAAAGGAAGGTCACACAATTAGCTACTCTGAGTTAGAAAATCATACAGCGGCTATAGCGGCGCCCATTTACGCAAGCGATGGAACGGTTGTAGCAGGTATTAGTATTTCGGGATTAGCAATTGAGTATAACGAAAGTAATATTGCATATTTTATTGCGAAAGTGAAAGAGACAGCACATCGCATTTCGAAAGAACTCGGCTTTTTGTCATAGAAAGAGGGAGTGGGATGAAATTTTCTGCGTTAGGGGATCAAGCAATTATTGTTACATTTGGTGAAGAGATTGGGATGGATACATACGAAAAAGTGCAGCGATTGTTTCAAGCGTTGAGAAGGCATCCGTTTACAGGAATGGTTGAGTGTGTGCCATCTTTTACTTCATTAGCGGTCTATTACAATGTATACGAAGTATGGAAGCGAAATGGGAGAAGTGAAGGGCCGTATCATTACGTTTGCCAATATATAAAAGAGCTGTGTGATTCGTATAAAGAAGAAGTGAACCAAGATGTGAAACATATTTCTATACCGGTTTGCTACGGGGGAGAATATGGACCTGATTTAGAAAAAGTCGCGCAGTGTAGAGGATTACGAGCGGAAGATGTGATTCGTATACATAGTGAAACAACATATTTTGTGTATATGTTAGGCTTTACACCAGGGTTCCCGTATTTGGGGGGATTATCAAAAGAGCTAGAAACACCTAGAAAAGAAACGCCACGGTTACAAATACCTCCTGGTTCAGTAGGTATTGGCGGAAATCAAACAGGTATATATCCGCTTGAAACACCAGGAGGATGGAATATTATTGGCCGAACTCCTATTTCATTATTTAATCCAGAAGAAGAAACACCAACATATATTCAAAGCGGTATGTATTTACGGTTTATCCCAATAACGAAGGAAGAGTATGTATCACTTGAGGGGGCTAAAGAATGGATGTAGAAGTTTTGCATGCGGGAATGCTTACAACAGTCCAAGATTTAGGACGATCTCACTATCAACAATACGGTGTACCAGTTGGCGGGGCAATGGATCAAAGTGCACTTCGGATGATCAATATGTTAGTCGGTAATGAAGAGAATGAAGCGGGACTCGAAATGACGATTATGGGACCTAAATTGTTAATAAAGAAAACGACTTTACTTGCGATTGGCGGAGCGGATATGGAGCCGTTACTGAATGGGGAGCGTATTCCATTATGGCGTCCCATTTTAGCGGAAGAAGGTAGCATGCTTTGCTTCGGGAAAGTGAAAAGTGGTTGCAGAGCGTATGTGACTTTTGCAGGTGGTATACATATTGATCGCACGATGGGAAGCAAAAGTACTTACATACGTGCAGCGATTGGTGGTATTGAAGGGAGAATGCTGAAAAAAGGAGATTATTTTCAAATTGGTACGCACACGGAAATGGCGAGTCGTTTCATTCAAGACTTACAAAAGGATGAACGAATCAAAACGAAATGGGCAATTAACAGCAGTGTACTGCCAAAGTATAAGAAATATACTAAGCTTCGTGTCATAACTAATTTTGAATATGATCAATTTACAGAAGAAAGTATAGGGGCGTTTTTTACGAAAGAATATAAAGTATCTAATTACGCTGATCGCATGGGATATAGGGTTGAAGGAGAAGTTTTAAATAGAGTGGAAGAAAAAGAGATTTTATCGAGTCCCGTTACATTTGGGACCATTCAAGTTCCAAATGGTGGACAACCGATTATATTAATGGCAGATAGGCAAACGACGGGCGGATATCCGAGAATGGGAAATATTATTTCAGTAGATTTACCTCTTCTTGCTCAGTTAAAACCAGGGGATTACGTTTCTTTTGAGAAAATTACGCTGGAAGAAGCGGAACAATTGTACATAGAACAAGAAATCAATATGAACCTATTAAAGAAATTCATCGCTTTACGAAGCTGAAATTAGGAGGGAAATATCGTGACGACAATCGATTTAAACTGTGATTTGGGAGAAAGTTTTGGAGCTTATAAGATGGGGAATGATGATGAAATTCTTCCGTTCGTTTCCTCTATAAACGTTGCTTGCGGTTTTCATGCGGGTGATCCGGTTGTAATGAGGAAAACGGTTGAAAAGGCACTGCAGCATAACGTAGCAATTGGCACGCATCCTGGTTTTCCTGATTTAATTGGATTTGGAAGAAGAAATATGAACGTTTCAGCAAGTGAAGTATACGATTACGTTTTATATCAAATTGGCGCATTAGACGCTTTTGTGAAAGCAGCTGGCGGGGAGATGCATCATGTGAAACCGCATGGGGCTCTATATAATATGGCCGCGACTAATTCGGAAATTGCAGATGCAATTGCAAAAGCAATTTATCATAGTAATCCCAATCTATTACTTTACGGATTAGCAAATAGCGAGGCGTTTATACAGGCTGCAGAAAAATACAAAATAACTCTCGTACAAGAAGCTTTTGCAGATCGTACGTATAAGCAAGATGGGTCATTAACGAGCCGGACAGAAGAAAATGCGCTCATAAAAAATGAAGACGAGGCGATAAAGCAAGTGCTACAAATAGTGAAAGAAGGCTATGTAAAAGCGGTGAGCGGAGAGAAAGTAGCAGTTCAAGCGAAAACCATTTGTTTGCATGGTGATGGAGAGAAAGCAGTGCAATTTGTGAAAAAAATATACAGAACATTCGAACTTAATGATATTTCTATTTGTGCACCGAAATAAAGTGAAACTTTAATCAGTGGGGAGGTTCTCCCCCGCTGATTATTAGTTGAACCAATCGAGCATTTACGGGCAGTTGACTTTCCATCTAAATTTTTTTGCCTTAGTCGAATTTTGAGGTGGGAGTTTTACTGCCCGTTAATGCGGGATAAAAAATAGGGGGAAGTGCTGGGATGATTAAATTAATCGGGATACTACTTGTTGCAGTTGGTTTTTTATTTAGATTAAATACACTATTAGTAGTTATGGTTGCAGGTATTGTTACTGGTATGGTTTCAGGATTAAGCTTTTATGATGTCATCAGTATGTTCGGTAAATTTTTCATAGAAAATAGATATATGTCTATGCCAATTATATTAACTTTACCGGTAATCGGAATTTTAGAGCGTTACGGTTTAAAAGAAAGAGCAGAAGCACTTATTACGAAATCAAAAGGTGCAACAACTGGAAGAGTATTAATGTCATATTTTACGATAAGAGAATCATCGGCAGCACTTGGACTGAACATTGGTGGTCATGCACAAACAGTAAGACCACTCGTTGCACCGATGGCAGAGGGAGCTGCGCAAGGAAGATATGGTAAACTCCCAGAAAAGTTAAGAGAAAAAATTAAAGCAAACGCAGCAGCTGCGGAAAATACAGCTTGGTTTTTCGGAGAGGATATATTTATCGCGACTGGAGCTATTTTATTAATGAAAGGATTCTTCGATTCAGTAGGTATGCATGTCGGTGTATGGGATATGGCTCTTTGGGGTATTCCAACTGCAATATCTGCACTTATCGTAAGCTGGATCAGATTTAGAAGATTTGATAAATATATAGCTAAAACGATGACATCAAAAGAAAAAGAGGATAAGGAGGCAATATAAAATGAACATTATCACAATGGATACAATTTATTACGTATTAGGTATAATCGTTGCCTTTATCGCTGTTCGTATTGCATTTGATCGTGAACATCCAAATCGATTTGGTTCTAGCTTATTTTGGGCGTTATTTGCCATTACGTTTTTATTCGGAAATGTAATACCTTCGTTTTACGTTGGTTGTATCGTGCTCGCTATGGTCGTGTTAGCTTCATTAAATAAAGTAACAAAGTCAGAGGAGAAAGAAGTACCAGTACAAGAACGTGTGAAACATGCGGAGAAATTAAAAAATAAAATTTTTATGCCTGCACTATTAATTCCTATTTTTACAATTATCGGTACGTTAACGTTAGGGAAAATCAAATGGGGGAATGTATCCCTTGTTGATCCAGATAAAGTAACATTAGTTGCATTAGCACTAGGAGCATTACTCGCATTCGTTGCGGCGATGCGTATTACAAAATCGAAAATAACAACGCCTGTTCAAGAAGGAAGCAGACTATTACAAGCTGTCGGCTGGGCTGTCATTTTACCACAAATGTTAGCAGCACTTGGCGGTATTTTCGCGAAGTCTGGTGTTGGACAAGTCGTTTCAGATTTAGTCGGCCAAGTGTTACCGACAGAGTATCCGTTCGTTGCTGTTATGGCATATTGTTTAGGAATGATGCTCTTTACAGTCGTAATGGGAAATGCATTCGCAGCGTTTGCGGTTATTACTGGCGGAATTGGTTTACCTTTAATTGTACAAATGCACGGAGGAAATCCGGCAATTATGGCGGCACTTGGAATGTTTGCTGGATACTGCGGAACATTGCTTACTCCAATGGCAGCGAACTTTAATATCGTTCCGGCGATGCTATTAGAGCTAAAAGATAAAAATGCGGTTATTAAAGCACAAGTACCAATTGCTCTTTCAATCTTTATTATCAATATGTTTATTATGTATGGTCTTGTATATCGTTTCTAATTAGGAGGGAAAAACTATGAAAACAGTATTACTAACAGGATTTGATCCGTTCGGCGGAGAAAGTATCAATCCAGCTTGGGAAGTCGCAAAGAGTTTGCATGAAAAAATAGTGGGAGAATACAAGATTATTAGTAAACAAGTACCAACTGTATTTCATAAATCAATACAAGTTTTAAAAGAATATATAGAAGAACTAAACCCTGAAATGATTATATGTATCGGACAAGCAGGAGGCAGACCAGATATTACGATAGAGCGTGTCGCAATTAACGTTGATGATGCAAGAATTGCTGACAATGAAGGGAATCAGCCGGTAGATGTACCGGTTGTAGAAGAAGGACCAGCTGCCTATTGGTCTACACTTCCAATGAAAGCAATTGTAAAAAGAATGCAAGAAGAAGGCATACCAGCTTCCGTTTCACAAACAGCAGGTACATTCGTTTGTAATCATTTATTCTACGGTCTCATGCATGAACTAGTGAAACGTGATAAGAAAATAAAAGGTGGATTTATTCATATTCCGTTTTTACCAGAACAAGCGAGCAATTATTCAGGTCAACCGAGTATGTCACTTTCTACTATTAGTAAAGGAATAGAATTGGCAGTAGAGGTAACGACGACAGTTGAGGTGGATATAGTGGAAATTGGGGGTGCGACGCATTAAATAAAACGAATCGTACGACACCTCCTGTAAACAACTGGTATAATAAGTATAGCAATATACATAGAGGTGATTTTTGTGCAACAATTTGAAGAAGTACGTTCAATTTTAGAAAAAGCGAAGAAAATTACAGTGTTAACAGGTGCAGGAGCAAGTACGGAAAGTGGTATTCCAGACTTTCGTTCAGCAAATGGATTGTATGCTGATGCGAATGTGGAGATGTATTTATCAAGAGGATATTATAATAGAAGTCCGAAAGAATTTTGGAAGCATTATAAGGAAATCTTTCAAATTAATACGTTTCATCAATATAAACCAAATCGAGGGCATCGCTTTTTAGCTGAATTAGAAGAACAAGGGAAAGATATTACGATTTTAACGCAAAATATTGACGGTTTACATCAATTAGGTGGTAGTAAACATGTCATTGATTTACATGGAACACTTCAAACAGCACATTGTCCGAAGTGTAAAGCGGGATATGATTTGCAGTATATGATTGATCATGAAGTACCTCGCTGCGAGAAGTGTAATTTCATCTTAAATCCAGACGTTGTTTTATACGGAGATACATTGCCGCAATATCAAAATGCGATAAAACGTTTATATGAAACAGATGTGCTTATCGTTATGGGAACATCATTAAAAGTACAACCTGTCGCTTCATTCCCACAAATCGCAAAGAGGGAAATCGGGGCAACGACAATTTTAGTAAATGAAGAGTTAACAGGGCAAGAATATAACTTTGATTTTGTTTTTCAAAATAAGATTGGTGAGTTTGTTGAAGGGTTATCTTCAATGAAATAAGTTATTGAAAAAACTGAGGTGTAAAGAGAGCACCTCAGTTTTTTGTTTGAAGAAAATTCATGTTATGACGTATTAAAGGGAATGGTAATAAATAGGATATAAAATTAAAAAACTGAAAATTAAATCTTTTATTTCTTTAGTAATTAATATAAAATTCTATATATATCATATAAATAAATTTGATACATAATGGTTCTATGTAGAAATGTTAATAGAATGAAGCGAGGGAGCGAAATGAGACAGAAAAAGGAGCAGAAGAAACAATCGAAAAAGAAAAAGACTCATATTCCATTTCGATTAAATGTACTATTTTTTATCGTCTTTCTTTTATTTTCAGCTATTATAATTCAATTAGGTAAAGTACAAATCATTGATGGAGAAACGTATAGAAATGAAGTGAACAAAAAGGAAGATGTAACGGTAAGCACACCTGTTCCTAGAGGGAAAATGTTTGATCGGCAAGGTCAAGTGATTGTAAATAACAAACCGCTACGAACCGTTACATATACGAAAATGAAAGGGGTAGATTCGAAAGAAGTTTTACAAGTAGCAAGACAGTTAGCCCAGTTAATTGAAATGTCGCCAGAGGATATAGACAAGTTAACAGAAACAGATAAAAAAGATTTTTGGATGCAGTTAAATGAAAAGCAAGCAGCGGCAAAAGTGACAAAAGAAGATGAGAATACATTTAGGAAGCAAGAGATAGAAGGGAAAGAATTAGATAAAAAAGTTGAAGAGTTACGTAGGGAAAGAATTACACAAGAAGAATTAAGCGAACTTTCAAAAGAAGACCTAGAAGTACTAGCTATTAAAAGCAAAATGAATGCGGGATATAAAATGACGCCGCAAATCGTTAAAAAAGATGTAAGTCAAAATGAATATGCAGTCGTAAGTGAAAGATTGGCAAGCTTGCCTGGAGTAGATACGACAGTGGACTGGGAACGTGAATACCCAAATGATAAAATACTTCGTTCTATTCTTGGTAGCGTTTCTACTGAAAATGAAGGATTGCCAAGAGAACAATTAGATTATTACTTAGTACGTGATTATAACCGAAATGACCGTATTGGTAAGAGTTACATCGAAAAGCAATACGAAGACGCATTACATGGAACGAAAGAGCAGTCTAGAAGCATTACAGATAAAGCAGGAAATATAATCCGGACAGAAAAAGTGACCGAAGGAAAAAGTGGAAATAATTTAATGTTAACAGTAGATATGGAGTTACAGAAAAAAGTAGAGGAAAGTCTTGAAAAGAATTTACGAGCATTTCATTCTGCAGAGCCGATGATGGATCGTGCATTCGTTGTAATGATGAACCCGAAAAACGGTCAAATTTTATCGATGGCAGGAAAGAAAATTGTAAATAAAGATGGCGGGATGCAAATAGAAGACTATGCTTTAGGAACGATGACAAGTTCTTATGAGTTAGGGTCAACTGTGAAAGGGGCTACATTATTAGCCGGTTATCAAACTGACACAATTAAGCCGTATACACATTTCTTTGATGCACCAATGTATTTTAAAGGAAGTTCTAAGCCAAAGAAATCGTGGAAAGACTTTGGTGATATTGATGATTTAAGAGCTTTACAAGTTTCATCAAACGTATATATGTTTAATACAGCATTAAAGATGGCAGGTATAAATTATGTGCCAAACAATCCATTAGACATTAAACAAGAGACATTTAATAAAATGCGCTACTATTTTAGACAATTTGGCTTAGGTGTACCGACTGGTATTGACTTGCCGAATGAATCGATTGGTCAAATGGGTAGAACGGATACCATACCTGGTTTTTTACTTGATTATGCGATTGGACAATACGATACATATACGCCGCTTCAACTTGCTCAATATATTTCAACCATTGCAAACGGTGGTTACCGAATGAAACCGCAAATTGTGCAAGAGGTGAGAGAGCAACCACATAGACCAGAGGATGTTGGAAAAGTTATTCGGTCTATTGAACCAGTTATTTTAAATCGAGTGGATATGAGCACTTCATACATTAATCATGTAAAAGAAGGATTTAGAAGAGTTTTTCAAGAAACTGACGGGACAGGTACTGCAACGTTTAAAGGATTACCGTATAAACCAGCTGGAAAAACAGGAACAGCTGAAACTGTATATGGTGGAGAAAGTGATATTGGAAGAGATGAAAACTATAACCGGAAAAAATGTTATAATTTAACTCTTGCCGGTTATGCACCATATGATGCTGATCCGGAAGTAGCTTTTTCAGTTGTTGTACCTTGGGTGAATGATGACAAATCAGGAATTAATTCCGCGATTGGTAAAGAGATTTTGGATGCGTATTTTGAATTGAAAGCGAAAAGAGCGGGTGAAAATCCAGTCCCAGTAGAACAACCGAACAAGGCCCAGTAAAAATAATATCACTGCATGGAAACACATTGTGCAGTGATATATTTTTTGAGTTAAAAAGCGTTTAAATAAGGTGGGAATGGATATGAAAGAGGAGATTAAAAGAGGATGGGGAAAATACATACTGTTTGTGTTTGTTTTGATAGTAGCCTATCATTCTTTTACTTTATGTAAAGTGGAAGGGAAATCGATGCAACCGACTTTATATGAAGAAGACTACGTATTTGTAAATAAAGCAGCAGTACATTTTTCTAATTTAGAGCACGGAGAAATTGTTATTATAAAGGAAGAGGATGGGTCGAAATATTATGTAAAACGAGTAATAGGACTTCCTGGTGACGTAATTAACATAACGAATGGATCAGTGTATGTAAATGATAAAAAACAAGAAGAACCGTATACAAATAAAGATTTATTCAATAATACGCAAGTATTTTATAACTTTCAAAAGACAAAAATTCCGCCAAATAAGTTATTTGTAATGGGAGATAATCGTGAGCTTAGTAGAGATAGTCGAAATGGCTTAGGATATATTGAAGAAGATAATATAATAGGCAAAGTAGAATTTGTATATTATCCTTTTTCAAAAATGAAGATCATAGAATAGGTGGGGTTATACAAAACCCCACTTATTAAAGTTTCACTTTATCTTCTTTAAAAAACCTTTTGGATTAAATGAAATGAAAAACTTATGCTTAGATTCATCGATTATGAAATTGTTATTTTTAGCTAAAAACTCTTCAACCGCTTCCATCGGTCCAGGACCCCAATCGGGAGAAACAGGATTTCCATTAATAGATGTATCTTCTACAATAATATAACTACCAGTGGTAACGATAGATTTATAAAGCAACAATTCTTTTGCTACATGCTCTTTACTATGATCTGAATCTAAAATAACTAAAATCACATCATTAGGTTTACGCATACTTAATATTGTTTGCACAGCGGTTACTGAAACAGAAGAAGCTGTTAAATACGTAATGCGATCATGGGATGGACGATTTGGTTGTGGAAATATATCAATAGTAAGAACATGACCTTTTCCAATTAAATCTAAAATGGAAGCTAAATACAGTGCGCTACCACCATAACAAGTGCCACATTCAATAATTAAATCGGGTTTTAATTCGTAAATCATTTCTTGATACAAAAAAAGATCAGAGGGAAGTTTGAGAATGGGGACCCCAAGCCAATGTGTATCATATAACCAGACGCGACTATCGTAAAATTGTTTTAAAAATTCGCTGCTTATGTTATCGATTTTGAACACTCCTTTCTGGAAACGAAAGTTGTACAATATATTATGTGAGATATGATTGTAAGGAGAATGTTTTTTAATAAAATTGAGCAAAATACCTCATTAAAAACGAATTGTTTGTATAATAAAAAACTTTTTCCCCTCAGTTACAGTTGAAATCTGTAACTTGGGGGAAAAGGAAAGGAATGTATGTATAAGTACACAATTTGTTTCATTAGAAAGGGAAATAAAATACTCTTATTGAATAGAAATAAAAAGTCAAATATGGGAATGTGGAATGGTGTTGGTGGAAAAATTGAAGACAATGAAACGCCATATGAAGGGATAATTAGAGAAACGCTTGAAGAAACAGGCATAGATCTTCCAAGTGTAATGTATAAGGGGAATGTAGTTTTTAAAAGTAAGGACGAGCCTCGGGGTAGTGAAGGAATGTATGTATTCCTTGCTGATTTGCCAGATGGAGTACATATGAATACACCATTAAGTACGGCGGAAGGATTATTAGAATGGAGAGAAATTGATTGGATATTAAATCGTGATAATAGAGGTGTAGTTAGCAATTTACAAAAATACTTACCGATAATATTAAAAGAAGAAAATAAGTTGGAACATATATTCACATATGATAACCGGAATATTATTAATTACACAACTGCATGTTTAACGGAAGATGAAGTGAACAAACGGTATGAAAAACAACTTGTTTCTCAATAGAAAAGTATAAAAATAATCACTCTTATAATCTAGTAGAGATTATTTTAATAGAGCAATCAGCATTTTTATGTTGATTGCTCTCATTTTATATGCGAGGTGATGAAATATTCCAGAAATACATTTCATTAGGCATAACTGTTATATGTACGATGCTCCTTTTTATAGCTTGTTCTAAAAGTGAGAAAGAACTTAAAAATATTCCAAAAGCGGATTATCTTGTTTCGTATTCAAATGCAATGAAAGATGGTGGTTACATATATGCGTATGATAAGAAAGGAAATGAGATTAGTAAGATAGATGTAGATGGTCAAAGTATGATGAGTAACGCAAAGGATGAAAAGGGGTATTACTTTTCTCATATTGAAAGAGTAAATAAAATGATGTGAAGGAGATAACTTAAATTATAGCATTCAAAAGTGAGGAAGAACTAAATGAAGCTATCGAAGAAGCTAAAGCAAGTCTAGCGATAGAGGGTAGGATTATTACAAAAGAAATGGAAAAGATTATTAAAGCGAAGGTAACAGGAAAGATAACGTATGAGCAATTTATCACATTAGCTGATGCGATTGCGAGACGTGAACGTACTTAACAATCTAGAAGCCACCACAAAATTTTAAAAAATAAACGGGGAAAAAGAGATGGTAGATCCATCTCTCAGGCTGTAGACAAAATATTTTTGGAGAGTTTAGATGCTAAAAAATATTTTGTCCTTTGCTTTATGGCGAATTTATCCAACGATATATATACGTAGTATGTTCTATGCTACAATTTACTATAAGTGAGGAAGGAAGGTGTCTTATGAAAATATCCGTTTATGTTGCAAGTGCATTTAGTAAGGATCATAAAGGTGGAAATAGAGCAGGAGTGGTATTTATGGAGAATACATTGACCACTACTCAAAAAATGGCAATAGCTAAACAACTGGGCTACGCGGAAACCGCATTTATATCAGAATCTAAAATTGCTGATTATAAAATTGAGTATTTTACACCAAAAGAGGAAGTTGATTTATGTGGTCATGCGACAATTGGCTCTTTCGTGATACTAATGCATGTAAATAAACTTTTCAGGAATCGCTATACGATTGAAACGAACAGCGGTGTTCTTACTATTACCATAAAAGATGACATCATATTTATGGAGCAAAACGAACCAATATTTTATGATGTTGTATCTCCAAACGAGTTCATTGACTGTTTTGATATTAAGGCTATAGACAATACATACCCAATTCAAATTGTCTCCACGGGATTAAAAGATATTTTAATTCCTATAAAAAGCGAAACACAATTACATACACTGCAACCTAATTTTGAAAAAATTAAAGAAATCAGCAAGTATTATAATGTTGTCGGGATGCATCTATATACTTTTAATGACAATCGAATAATATGCAGAAACTTTGCTCCACTATATGACATCAATGAAGAAGCAGCGACGGGAACTTCAAACGGTGCATTAGCTTGCTATCTATATGAACAGCACTACTTACAAAAAGAAGTTTATGTATTTGAACAAGGTTATTCTTTACAATCGCCTTCCGAAATATTAGTTAAATTAGCAATCAACAGCAACAATAAAATAGAAAAGGTTTATGTTGGCGGCAAAGGATATTACTGCGAAACTAAGTTTTTGAATATATAAAATATTGAGTGGAAATAAAAAAGAGATGGTAGATCCATCTCTTTTTCATTTTCATATACTCCATGATTAGTTGCGAATCGCTTTAATGATAAAGCGATGTTGCTTCACATCAAAATAGCCTTTTTGCAACATAATCTCATGTATGCGATATAATTCCTCATAATACCTTTCGACAGTAAAATCAGGAATTTGCCACGGAATCGCTTTTAAATAATATACGATAGCGCCAATATCATAAAAGCGTTGAAAGGGGAACTCTTCTTTTTCTTCTAAAATAGTAAATCCATTTTCCTTTAGCTCATTACATGCAGTTTCGAGTGACCAACTTGCAAATTCGCTATTTAGTGGTGTGCCAAACTGCTTATTAAGTTCTGCGCAATCAAGACCACCAGCTTGTTGGGTAAGAAATATTCCATTAGGAGAAAGGATTCGGTTTACCTCAGAAGCAGCATAGGATTCATGTTGGTTCACAATTAAATCAAATTGAGCATCTTGAAGCGGTAGGGCATCATCATCCTTTACTTCTACAACAATAACCCCTAAAGGCTCTAATTTCTTTCGGGCAATTGGCACGTTTGGGGCGTAGCCCTCAGTAGCATAAATAGTTGGCGGGAACGGTTGTAACATAGATAAAAGCTCTCCACCGCCAGTGCCCATATCTAGCATTGATTTTGCGTGTTGTATAAGCTGGAAAGCAGTGCTACCGTACGACCACGATAAAGGCTCACTATTCATTCGACCCGTTTCTGAAATGAAAGAAAAATCCCAGCCGCTAAAATTTGTATTTGCACTGTCTAATAAAGTTAAAAATAATGGATCACGTTTCATAATTGTACCCTCCTATTTTGTAAATGAATGATATGATGAGAAAAGTAAAAAGGAGGACCTCTTATAAAAGTGAAACAGATTTACGTTTCGTGTTCGAATAGATGCATATAAATTCGCTCCTTGCGAGAATGATTATTTATATATTCGGGATTTTTGAGTGGAATTCCTTTGAAATATAAAGAGAAGGTAGATATTTAATGAAAAATTGGATTGAGTTTACAGATAAAGAGTACGATCGAATTTGGGATAAAGTATATAGTGATTATGAGTTTTCACCAAGTGTTTCAATATTTCCATCGTTTAAAGTACCGGGACCGTTTATCACATATGACATCTCTCATTATTTTGGAGAGTTGGTAGATTTAAATGTATATGATGAACTTGAGGAAAAAGCATTAAAAGTTTTCAAAGAGAATACAGCATCGAATGAATATATGATGGCACTGGATTGGCAACATGAGTGTTATTGGGTGAATCCACACTTAGAGTTTGAAAGAAATGAATTTTATGAGTGGAGTATACCAATATTTCCGAATGGTGATTACTATTTCTTTATTCAGAAAGACTTTAAGTGGGGGTATTTAGGCCATCCTTGGGAGAAGAGTATAACGATATTTGGAAAAGAAATAATAGAGAGCTTTAAACAAAATAAACCGGAAATGTTTCAAAATATTTTAAGGCAGGGATAATGTTTTAAAGAGAAAAAATGCTTATACTTCATTCTTGAAGCATAAGCGTTTTTGTTTAGGCCGTTTTCATTTAAAAATACTTAAAAACAAAAATCTTTTGGTAAAGTACCATTTTTTATCACCGTTCTTAACCCATGTTTTATAATCCAAGGGTTAACAAGATGCTGTTTATCACGTAATTGCTGTAACCATTGAAAAACGAGTTCTTTATCTTCTTTCGTAATATCGTTAATATGATTGGCTACTGATTTTTGGACATATTTAGAAGGATCATTCATTAATGGTTCAAGAAGCTGTAAATTGTTCTTAAAGTCACCTTTCAGAGCTCCTGTTTTTTTTGCCCAAGGAAGTCTTGGTCTTGTACCTTCTGAAACCAATCTTCTAATGTGGCTGTTTTCGTCATGAATCCACTGTTCTAATATGTTTAGTGTATCTTCATGGTATGTCTCAAGAAAAGGCCGAATAGCATATTCAGCAGTATTCCTTTTTGTTATTTCATACATGGCGTTAAATGAGGATTCAAAATCGTTAAGCCCATATTTTTCAACGTATTTTGCAATAGGCATGTACATATATCCGTTTGTAAATGTACCTACTTCTGTAGTATTTTCTGGTCCCAATGTTTTCAGTAAAATATGGATTGCTTCATTAAAATCTTTTTGTAATGCATGATGTAATTCATCTGCTATTACTTCAATACGCTGCTTTAACTCTAAAGTTTCAACTTTACATGTTACGGAAGATACGAAGTTTCTTTTAGGGAAAGTAGGATCGTGCTTACAAATAGAATCGGCCATATTTTTTGCTGATTCTTCGTTAAATAAAAATTTTAACGGAACATATTTACCCATTTTTTCACCTCATTGGTCAGCTGAAAACAATTTTTATTTTTTAATCGACAACCCATAAACCAAAGTCTCACTCGGAGTCGTAATACTAAAACCAGTCGTCTTATAATCAAGTTTCACCGTATCACCAGTGTAGTCTTTCGTAAATGAATCCATTTGTACGATAAAATCAGCATCTTCATATACAACGTCATCTGCATTATATGTATCCCAAATTAAATCCACATCAACGAAAATACTACAAGAGTTTGTCATTGTTCCTCTAATGCGAATGATTTTTTTGTCTTTACGTTCTAATCTATGTATAGCTGCTTTTGCTTCATCAGTAATGCGAATGTTCATCGTATCCCAACCTTTATTTATATTTCCTTTATTATTGCAAAAACAGGAGCAATAGGGAAGGGAGAAGCATCGGAATAAAAAAAGAGCAAACAAATTTGTTTGCTCTTTTCACTTTATTTCAATTCACATTTATCAAGCGGAATCACTTTTGTTTTCTTCGTAAATTTATATCCTAACCATAGTACTAAGAAGAGTGGTAAACCGATATAAGAAACGAGTACGCCGTTCCAATCAATTGATTCACCCATAAATGCCCCGTAGTTTTGACCTAAAATTACGATGACACAAAGTGCAAATGCGAAGATTGGACCGAATGGGAACCATTTTGCTCTATATGGTAAGTCTTTTAAATCTTTACCTTGTGCGATATATGCTTTACGGAAACGATAATGACTAATTGCGATTCCGACCCATGCGATAAAGCCAGACATTCCAGATGCGTTTAATAACCAAATGTATACAACGCCGTCACCGAATAAAGAAGCAATGAAAGCGATACTACCGACAATTGACGTTGCGATTAATGCGTTAACAGGTACACCGCGGCTGTCTAATTTCCCTAAGAATTTTGGTGCTTTACCTTGGCGAGCTAAGTCCCAAAGCATACGAGTTGATGCATACATACCAGAGTTACCAGCAGATAGTACTGCCGTTAAAATAACAGCGTTCATAACAGAAGCAGCAAAGGCAACGCCCGCTTTTTCAAAAATAAGTGTAAATGGACTTACTGTTACATCGCTTGCAGCAAGGCTTTCAGTCGTATAAGGAATTAATAAACCGATAACGAGAATTGCAAGGATATAGAATAAAAGAATACGCCAAAAGATAGAACGAATTGCTTTCGGAATATTACGCTCTGGATCAGAAGTTTCACCAGCAGCAACTCCTAATAATTCAGTACCTTGGAATGAGAAACCAGCTGCCATAAATACACCGATAATTGCCATGATGCCGCCGTTAAATGGTGCATCTGCAACAGTGAAGTTTTTAAACCCAACGGATTCGCCGCCCATAATTCCGAAAATCATCATAAAGCCGACAATTAAAAAGATAATAATAGTAACTACTTTAATAAGTGCGAACCAATATTCAGATTCACCAAACCCTTTAACAGATAAATAGTTTAAAAGGAAAATAATAGCTAAACATAATCCACTCCAAATGAGGGAAGGGGTATCTGGGAACCAAAATTTCATAATTAATGTTACAGCCGCGAGTTCAGCAGCAATTGTAATTGCCCAGTTATACCAATAGTTCCAGCCAAGTGCAAAGCCAAGGGATGGATCAACAAATTTTGTTGCGTATGTGCTAAAAGATCCCGTAACAGGCATGTAAGCTGCGAGTTCAGCTAAGCTTGTCATTAAAAAGTAAACCATAATTCCAATTGCGGCGTATGCAACTAATGCACCACCAGGCCCAGCTGAATGGATGACACCACCACTGGCAAGAAATAGTCCGGTACCAATTGTACCACCGAGAGAAATCATCGTAAGGTGTCTTGATTTTAAACTACGTTTTAATTCACCTTTTCCTTTTGTAGTTTGTGTTTCAGAGGTAGTTTGATTCGTTGCGCTATTCATGTTCAACACTCCTTTTCTTGTAAGATAGGAAGGAACGGGGGAGAAAAATACAAAAAACCGCCAAAGGAATTTGGCGGAACGTTTCACAAATAACCACCCCATCATACCCTTCCGTTAAGATAGCACCCCACGTTTACACGGTAATTTTGTAAACGTGACAGTTCTGTTCCTTTCGGAGACAGCCCCAGCTCATATTTCCAGAGAAGAAATATAAACTTCGGCAACTTTTCCTTTCAAACGGAGTCGGTGACATTCTCTATGTCTCGTCCGCTTTACTCTTAAAAGTCGCAACCTCTACCTCATCGGATTGATGAGGATTTGATATATTGCTAAGATTTTTAATATATGGCAATTGTAATGACTTTCTGAATATATTGCAAGATATTTTGTTAGGAAAAGTCAAAAAATATCGGTTATTGTATAGGAAACGCTTGCAAAACTCCACCTGAACCTACTGTTATGTAACAAAAAATAAAGAAAGAAATTGTTATACAAATGTTTCGCAAAAAATAATAAAAAACCCTTTAAAAATAAAAGAAAATTCTGAAAATATAATTCGACATAACTATCAAAAGAGGATTATTCCTTAAATTCGTTTCAAAGAATAAGTATAAATCCGACGAATAGAATGAATATTCTTTTTATTTCTGATAAAATTGAAGTATTGTTTAATTGAAAAGGGGAAATCAATATGAAATTAGAAACAGACAGACTCTATATAGTACCGTGTACAGAAGAGAGTATGCAAGTTGCTAACGAGCAAGGATATAACAGTGGTCCGCATATTGTAGGGCATGTAGAAAATGTAAAACAAAATAAGGATTTATTGCCTTGGGGAGCGTGGTATGTCATTCGAAAAGAAGGTGACATCGTTCTAGGTGATATAGGATTTAAAGGGAAACCAAATGAGGAACATACAGTAGAAATTGGTTACGGATTTATTGAGAAATATTGGAATAAAGGGTATGCGACAGAAGCTGTAAGAGAGTTAATAAATTGGGCTTTTCAAACGGAAAAGGTAGAAACGATTATTGCAGAGACACTTTTTGAAAATATTAGCTCGATTCGTGTATTAGAGAAATTACATATGAAGAGAACTGGCACTACAGAAACGATGATTAATTGGAAAATAGAAAAATAAAAAATACCGCTCGAAGTATATCGGGCGGTATTTTTATCGTTATGGTAGCATTTGTTTTTGATCATTCGGATATCCAGCTGTCGGTGCGTTAGAAAGATTGGAATGATTGCGAACAGCAATGAAAATAGAAATAATAACGACAAGACCAACTGCCACGTAAGAAAGTGAAATAATAGTTGGATCCACTTTAAATGTAGTAAGCAGTGTACGAATGTTTGTAAAGATTATAAGGCCACCAACTAATACGCCAAGTAAATGAGAAGGAACGATGCGCACTAGCCATGCAGCAATTGGTGCCGCAACGATACCACCGAGCATGAGAGAAAATACCCAAACCCAACTTACTTGTTCCCATCCAAGTGAAATGAAAAACCCGATTGTTGCAGCGAGTGAAACAGGAAACTCACTCGTATCTACAGATCCGATAACTTTTCTAGCTTCATTTCCTCTTGCTAAAAGTACAGGCGTCGTAATCGGACCCCAGCCACCACCACCAGTTGAATCAACGAATCCAGCAAATAAGCCAAGCGGAACAAGCTGTTTAGCAGACATACGTTTATTTGAAGTAACAATTTGTTTTTGAATGAGGAATCGTAATAAAATATAAACCCCTAAAGTAAATAAAAATACGGAAATGTACGGTTTAATTACATCGCCAGGTAAATTACTTAAAAAACATGCCCCAATAAATGCGCCAATTGCTCCTGGTAATGTAAGTCTGGAAACGGTATATTTATCAACGTTTCCAAATTTGAGATGGGATGCACCAGAAGCGGCGGTTGTAACGACCTCAGCTAAATGAACAGATGCGGAAGCTACAGCCGGTGCGATACCAAACATTAATAATAGCGAGGTAGATGTTACCCCGTACGCCATTCCAAGTGCTCCATCAATCAATTGAGCGAAAAATCCAATAATAGCAAAGACAATTAATTTCTGCATAAAAAATCCCCCTGTAATAATAAATGAAAAAGGCACTTTTCCCGTATGAGAAAAGTGCCTTTGGTTTTTCCAATCAGCAATAATTAAATTTGTTTCATTATAATACATATTAATCGTATAAATCAACTAGGTTTTAAAGTTTTTTGAATTGAATGAAAGAAAAATAAAATATACAATAAAAGGATGGAGAGAAAGGGGAGAAAGACATGTTACGATTTGATCATCTCGTACACGCAGTACATGGTACACCGGAGGAAGCGGCAAAACAAATGCAAGAGCTTGGATTTCATACTGTACTAGGCGGAGAGCATACTACTTGGGGTACTTGGAATAGTTTATGTTATTTTGATTTATCATATATAGAATTTTTAGCAGTTCAGCATGAAGATAAAGCGAAGAAAGCAGAAAATCCATTAGTACAAGAAACAGTAGTAAAATTACAAGACGGAGAAGGAATGTTACAAATTGCAATTCGAACAGATGCCATTGAAGAGCTAGCAGTTAAGTTTAGTAAACACGGTTTACATACGATAGGCCCATTTGAAGGGAAACGAATGAGAGAAGATGGCCGCCTTTTAGAATGGAAAATGTTATTTGTAAAGCAAGAGAAAAACGGACCGCAATTACCTTTCTTTATACAGTGGAATGAAACGGACGAAGAAAGAAGAAACGACTTACGTAATATAGGGACAATCACTGAACATAAAAATAAAGTACAACAAATTGAAACGATTCATTACGCAGTGAAAAATGTTCGAGAAACAGTACGGAAATGGAAAGAAGTTATGGAGCTAACTGCAAGCCTGGTCGTGAAAAATGAAGAATGGAATGCGGAATGTCAAAGTGTATCGTTTGGTGACATTCATGTGCAGTTTTGTGAATCAATTGGAGAAGGGCTAGTACTAGAACATTTGAATCATCATGGCGAATATCCTTTTGCGGTGGAGTTTAAAGGGGAAAATAAACGAGAGCATGAAGTGTTAGATAGTTTGTACATATATTGATAGAGGTGAACGTTGTGAAGGAAATGCTTAGAGAGATAGAGAGAAAACTAGAATGGCCTCGTATCGTAAAGTGTACAGCTATTTCAAAAGGTTTTTCACATGAAGAGAAATATAAAATAGAATTAGAAAACAGAGTAACATATTTTGTAAAAGTATGTAATGCTATTCATTTTGAACGTAAACAAGAAGAATATACGTATATGAAACAATTAGAGTCATTACATATTCCAACGCCAAAGTTAATTCATTTCATAAAACTTGAGGAATTAAATAAATGTGTTCAAGTATTTGAATGGATCCAAGGTGTAAATGGTGAAGAAGGTTTAGAGAAGCTATCGGTGGAAGAACAGTATTATGCAGGGAGAAAAGCAGGGGAAGTATTAAAGAGGATTCATTCCATTGAGAAAGAAAGTGCAAGTAATAAATGGGGAACGGTTCGATGGAATAAATACGAAAGATACGTAGAAGCGTTAGCAAACTATGAAATAGACTTCCTTGATTTGAAGCCCGTATTAACCTTTGTAGAAAATCATAAGTATTTATTGAAAAATCGTCCAATCACTTTTTTACACGATGATTTCCATCCAGCAAATAGTATGATTCATAATAAGGAATTTATCGTTATCGATTTTGGTGGATATGATTTTGGCGATCCAATACACGATTTTTATAACGTAGCGATTTTTACTATAAGAATAAGTAAATCATTTGCGGTTGGACAAGTTCACGGTTATTGCGGAGGCGAACCATCGCTTCATTTTTGGAAACTGTACTCATTATATGCAGCAATGACCTTCCCAGCTGATATCGTATGGACAAACCGAAGCACACCGCATTTAGTAAATGATATGAAGGAAAGATTGAACGGAATTTTAGAAGATCATAATCATTTTTCATCCTATATTCCAAAATGGTATCAATCACAACATGCGGATATAATAAACTATAAGTAATGGAGGGATTCATATGGATAAAATAGCGGTAATTTCTGATATACATGGTAATATTCCAGCATTAGAATCTGTGCTACAAGATATTAAAGTAAGAGGGATTGAGCGCATTATTTGTCTTGGAGATCTAGTCGGAAAAGGTCCTCATTCTAGCGAAGTAATTGAAATCATTCGTAAAGAATGTGATGGAGTTGTAATGGGGAACTGGGATGATTTTATTACAAAACCGACTGAATTTGAAGCGTTAAAATGGCATCAAAAACAATTATCGGAAGAACAAAATGACTATTTAAGAAGCTTACCATTTTCAATCGAATTTTATATGAGCGGCAAATTGATTCGTATGTTCCACGCTTCACCTAGAAGTTTATATGAAAGAATTCAACCACACGCTGCAAGAGAAGAGCGTATTAGTATGTTTGAAAACAGTGAGCTCACAGAGAATATAGAAGGGGAAAGAAAACCCGATGTCGTTTGCTACGGTGACGTTCACCAAGCATTCGTTCAAAATTTCAGAGGGAAAACGTTATGTAATGCTGGTAGCGTAGGTAATCCTCTTGAAATTACACAAGCTTCTTATTTAATATTCGAAGGAACTTACAATGAAAAAGAAGCCGCAAGCTTTTCTATTCAACTCGTACGTGTACCGTATGATATTGAATTAGCTATCAGACTAGCAGAAGAACTCGATATGCCAGAAATTGAAGAATACAAACAAGAATTACGGACTGCTTTATATCGAGGGTTTAAGGGAAAGTAAGGCAATCATAATATATCAACGATTTTTCAAATATATCTATCGTAACTTAAAATATATCAACGATTTTTTCAATATATCAACGATTCGACAAAGGATATCGATTTACCGACAAATAGTGACGTAAAAAGTTAATTGTAATTTTGTTATGTAAACTAAATGGAGGGGAAAATATCATGAACCGAGAACAACGTATAAAAGAAATTGTTAATCATATTTTAATGTTAAATTTAACGCATCCAACTAGAGTTGGAGTAAGCGGTATTACAGCGTCAGGAAAAACAACATTTGCAAACGAATTAGCGGAAGAAATAAAAAACGAGGGTTGCCAGTAACACGCGCTAGCATTGACGATTTTCATAATCCTAGAGTGATTCGCTATGCAAAAGGAAAAGAATCTGCAAGAGGGTATTATGAAGATGCACACGATTATACAGCTTTCAAAGAAAGGTTATTAAGACCTTTAGGACCTAACGGGAATTTACAATATGAAACGATTTCTCATAATTTAAAAACGGATGTTCCTGTACATAATGAGCCGTTAATGGCTCAACCCAATATGGTGCTAATAGTAGATGGAACGTTTCTATTGAAAAAAAGACATTGAGTATTTATTTGATTACAAAATCTTTGTAGATACAGATTTTGAAATTGCGAGAAAACGTGGTGTAGAGCGCGAGACGGAGGCTTTCGGAAGTTATGAAGAAGCTGAAAAAATGTTTTTGAACAGATATCATGCTGCCTGTAAGATGTATATAGATGAGCATAATCCGAAAAGTTGTGCGGATGTTGTATTTCAGAATAGTGATTTTCATGATCCCGTAGTTGTATTTAAAGGAATTTAAAATCGTTTACATAGCAAAAAATCGTGAAAGGAGATGTTTTGGATGGATAAAAAAGATAGTCCGAACGATTGGCCTGTGTGGGCGAATGAGTCAGTAGAGATAGTTAATGCAAATCCTGATTGGCAAGATAAAGGCCAATGTGAAGAACAGCAACTTTATGAACTGCTTGCTCCTCTCGGTATAAGCAAAGTAATACATATAGGAAGTACATCCATCCCTGGTTTACCGGCAAAACCTATCATTGATTTAATGGCTGAAATAGACTCATTTAATAGAGTACTATATATTTCAGCGAAATTAGCCATGTATAATTGGCATTATGTAAGCCCAGAATTAGATGAAAGACCTTGGAGAAGGTTCTTTGTGAAAGTTAAGAATAATAGACGTGTAGCGCACCTGCATTTAATGGTTAAAGGAACTGAGCGATGGGAGCAACAACTTTTATTTCGTAACCGATTACGAGAAAATCCACAATTAGTTTATGAGTATTCAAACCTTAAACAAGATTTAGCTAAAAGATTTAAAGAAGATAGAGAAGCCTACACAAAAGCTAAAACAGATTTTATTAAACAAGTTCTAAAATGATTTAATTTTTGATTGTAAATACGTTTGAATATAAAAGAAAAAACATACTGTATTTTATAACTTAAACTGACAGGAAATGCATGTAAACCAAGTGAAAGACTGCGATGTTCTAATGTATTTCCTTTTATTTATCAGGATAAATTATATATAATTGAATCAAGTTCATAGAAAGATAGGTATAAAAACGATTCTAAAAATCGACTTGATTTTATGAAAAAAATTAAAGGGAATAAGGCGAAAATATGTTAATAAAGTAAAAAGGGGACAGGAAATATAATGAATGAAGTACTAGAACTAAAAGAAGAACTACTACAAATTAAAAATAATAATTATGCTGTACCAGAAGACGTAGATGCATATCCATATGCGCAGTGGATGCTAGATTATATCGGTTCACCTGATGCTGAATTACGTGATGATTTAATTTATAGTACGCTTCATAAATGGATTACAAATGATGTATTTAGACAAAAAGAGTTACGAGGATTAATGTTACAAGCAATTAGCCCTGATTATTTATTTTATAAAATTGGTGAAAAGGGAACAGATTCTGTATTTAAACGTGCGTTCTCTGTATTAATTCCGCCACTTATTTTATCTGTTCATGAAAGAGAGCCGTTGTTATCGGAAGAACAACTGTACAGTGTGGCAGAACAAGTACTGGAATATGTGTATTTGGAAGAAGATGTAAGAGGCTACGTAGAAGGAAAAGGGTGGGCACATTCTACAGCACACGCTGCTGATGCACTCGATGCTTTAGCACGTACTATACAAAATCGTGAGTTTTCATATGCAATATTAGCTGCTGTTCGCCAGAAGGTTCGCTTACATGACTACGTATATATCCACTTTGAAGATGAGAGATTAGTAGCGCCAATTATGTCGTTACGTAACCAAAATCTTTTAACTGAAGAAGAGTGGAGCAACTGGCTACATAGTATAGCAATTGTTGAAGACATCCCGCATCCTCAGTATGATATTTTAGTACAAAATATTAGAGCTTTCTTAAGAAGTTTATATTTTAGAGTTTTAGAGACAGAAGGCAGTACAGCCTTTACAGATGATATATTGGAGACTTTGAAGGGTTTGCGTAGGTATTAAAAATGGTCCATCCTTAGAAACAATGAATAGATATTAATTTTGAAAATTTATTAGAAATTTATTTTTATATTGTACCCTTTCATTATAGGTTGAAAGGGGTGTCAAATGAAAAAATTATTAAAGTCAGTGAAAATAATATTTTTAATGAGTGTTAGTATGATTTTCTTTGGAACAGGCGTTGTATTTATATATCATAACTATCAATTAAAAATGGAATCGAAATTAATGAAGAATGAAGGCAAATTTGTTAATTTCGATAATAAAAAAGTGAATGTTTATAATGAGGGGAGCGGGGAGGATACGTTTGTATTTATGGCCGGATCTGGAATTGCCGCTCCTGTTTATGAATTGAAAGGCCTATATAGTAAATTTTCGAAAGAAAACAAGATTTCTGTAATTGAGAGAGCCGGTTATGGATACAGTGATGTTTTTCAAGATGATAGAGATATTGATACGATATTAGAACAAACGAGAGAAGCGCTTATACGAAGTGGAAATAAACCACCTTACATTTTAGTACCACACTCTCTATCGGGTATAGAGGCTATTTATTGGGCACAAAAATATCCAAGTGAAGTAAAAGGGATTATTGCATTAGATATTGGTTTACCTAAACAGTACGTGACTAATAAAATAGGTATGGTTGATTCATTAAAAATAACAGGGATGAATATTTTAACGAAAATTGGTTTTCAGAGATTAGCTCCCTCTATTACTTATAATCCCGAAGTCATTCGTCAATCTTTTTTAAACGAACAGGAAAAAGATATTTATAAAGCGCTTACGTATAAGAGGGCTTTTAATGATGATATGAAGCAAGAACTTTTACAAAGCTACAATAACGGTAAAAAATCAAATTCTTTATCGATCCCAAAAGAAACACCTATGTTATTTATAGATGCGATTGCTAGGCAATATAAAGATTCGAAGTATACAAAGCAAAAAAACGAAGATTATAAGGAGTTTACTAGCAACTTATTAATAGCTGATGTAAAAATAATTGAAGGTACACATAGTATTTATTTATATGCTCCTGATGAAATATACAAAATTGCTATGGATTTTATTAAGAATAAAGTAGTGAAGAACTAAACAATTGTAACTTTAGCGATGAAAGGTCTACATAATGAAAGTATATAACATATTAATTGTTGAAGACGATTTGATTATAGGAGATTTATTACAAAAAATTTTACAGCGTGAGAAGTATAATGTGCGTTGGGAGAAAGAGGGAAGGAAAGTTCTTGATATAATTCATGAAATAGATTTAGTCGTAATGGATGTTATGTTACCAGGCGAAGATGGTTATCAAATTACAAAGAAAATAAAAAATCTAGGATTAAATATTCCAATTATATTTCTATCAGCAAGGAATGATATGGATAGTAAACTAATAGGTTTGACCATTGGAGAAGAATACATGATAAAACCTTTTGACCCTAGAGAGTTGTTGTTAAGGATTCAGAAAATGTTAGATAATCAATATGGTACGTTCACGCAAATTAACCATTTATTTATAGATGCAGAATATAAAAGAGTTTTTATTAATGATTTGCGTAATGAAGTTGCTTTTACAGCAATTGAACGAAAAATATTCTTCTATTTATATGAAAATAGAGATAGAACTTTATCTAAAGAACACTTCTATGATTACCTATGGCAACTCGAAGATAGAAATCAAAATATCATGAACGTACATATAAAGAAAATCAGAACCAAAATTGATGATAAAACAGGTGATATTATTCAGAACATATATGGAGAAGGGTATAGATTAAATACCTATCTGAAGAAATGAACTTAAAGAAAAAATATCAGTTACTATTATTCTCCGCTATTATTAGCGTACCACTGTTATTGTTGTCAATTAGTATCTTTGTATCAGTTATTTATAATGTTGTCTTTAAAACTAAAAATCAGAACATTCCTTTTCACGAATCCTATGCATATCCTACGATGTTAATCATATTTTTATTATCACTATTAATATTAGCTTTTGTATTTTCAAAATCGATTAACACAGTATTAAATAAAATTAATGTATTAAATCAAACGATTCGAGATTTAGCTAGTGATAAAAAAATCCCTAATATAATAAATGTTAAAAGCGATGATGAAATGGGAGAGCTGATTAAATCAATGAACTTGCTTATAGAAAGAACAACTTATCGAGAATTAGAACTACAACAACAGGAACAAATAAAAAAGGAACTATTAAATAAATTACGGCATGATATTAATACACCTTTAACAGCGGTCAGATTACAATTATATTATTTAGAAGGTGAGTACAAGGAACAAGCACCAGTACTTGAATCACTGTATGAGCAGATACAATATATAAGTGATTTAACTAACGAATTTAATATTCAATCTACAGAGACTTTAGAGAATACTTATATTGTGAATGATGAAGTTAATATACATAATTTAATAGAAAATATGATTAAAAAATGGAGCTATTTGTATAGCATTCATAAAATTGAATTAGTATATAATCCACAAGATAAAGAGTTGATATGGAATAGTAATGAGTTATGGATTCAAAGGTTATTTGATAATGTTTTTCAAAATGTCCTTAAACATTCTAAAGCTAAAAAACTCAAAATTATTATAGATGAAGATGTTGTTTCCTTTAGAGATAATGGGATTGGGTTTGATATAAATAGTAAAAGTATGGGACTTGGTTTGAAAAATATTGAAGATATATCAAAGATGTTCGACATAAAATACACTGTACAATCAAATAGTGAGGGTACTATGTTTTCATTTGAAAATACTAAAGTTTAGAGAAAAATACATAAAACCAACACCTCCCAACCATACTAAAAAATGTGTTGGAGGTGAATGTTATGGACAATAAAGACTTTGAAAAAGTTTATAATGATTACTTACATCAAGGAGAAGAGCAAGCTCAATTTGAAGTAGACAATGAAGTCAATTCAGGAGCAGAACAAATTGTTGCCGTTCGTAAAAATGATGATGGGGATTTAATAGCGTTTAAAACAAGTAGCGGGAGAGAGTTAGATTATATGACTGCTCTTAGTGAGGCGAAATCTGGTAAGTTAAATCATGTAGACGTATTTCATAAGTATGGTAGAGATATTATACGTAGTGAACCGGATGGAATAAAAGAAAATAACTTAGATAATTTACCTTCATTTTAAAAGGGTAAACCTCAAGAAGAGAATGTTCATTTGGATATTCTCTTCTTTGTTTTGCGAAGTTTTCCTTGCGAATAGAAGGTTCATCTTTAATGGGGGATCATACTTTTAAAGAGCGCTCTAAATTTCTCTTTATCTTCTGCTGTAAATGGTTTCGGTCCCTTTGTACGCTTACCGCTTTTTCGAACCATTGCACTTAAATACCGTGTTTGTAACAATTGTTCAATGTTGTCATCCGTATACTTATAGCCTTTATGGTGTAGAACGATACAGCCTTTTGCTAATGCAAGCGAAGCAAGACCGTAATCTTGTGTTACGATTAAATCTTCTTTATTGGCTAACTGCATAATCCGGTAATCGGCAGCATCTGCTCCAGAATCAACGTAAATTGTTTCCACACCTTTTGGTTGCTGAGCATTAGAATAATGAGAAAAGCTAGTAACGAGGGTTACAGAGATTTCTGCATTCGTAGCCTCAAAAATAATTACATCTTTTACAGGACAAGCATCTGCATCAACGTAAATTTTCATTTTTATCACTCCTATAACTAGGTTCGTGTTGATAATAATGGTAGATTTTTCTTTTGTCAAACGATAAAGCTTTATGTAAAGTCATTTTCCACAAACTAAAATAGCTTCTCGCAAACGAGAAATACCTTCCTCAATTTGATTAATATTCACTTTTCCGTAAGATAAACGAATATAACCATCTTTCGCACCGAAAATACTACCTGGCATAAATGCGATTTCTTGTTTTAAACTTTGCATAATAAGTTGTTTTTCGTTTATCGGTTCTTTTAATTTTCCCCATATGTATATACCACCAGTAGGATTAGAAAAAGAGATTTTATCGTGAAGTTGCTCATGTAAGGCGCGAACGATAACGTCTCTTTTTTCTGCTAATTGTTTTCGTAACGGTACGATATGAGTCTGAAATGGTACAGTTTCGAAAAATTGCTGCATAAGCCACTGCGGGAAAATACTCATACCTAATTCCATTTGGTGCCTTGCGTCGGATAACCTTTCTACTACAGACTGCGGGGCGACAAGCCAGCCAACTCGTAAACCTGGTGCAATCATTTTAGATAAGGAATGTACATAAATGACTGTCCCATTTTCATCTATTGATTTTAAAGTAGGGCAAGGTTGTTTCTTTTCTAGCGTAAGTAAACTAGATGGATCATCTTCAACGATCGCAATTCGTAAATCTGCGCAAAGTGATAACAGTTTTTTTCTACGGTTTGGATGAAGCATAGTTCCCGTAGGATTTTGGAAGTTTGGATTTAAAAAAATCATTTTAATCCGATGCTTTCTATATAATTCTTGCACATCATCCGGATTAATACCATGTTCATCGACAGGTAACGGGAAAATACGAATACCTGCTGATTGGAATAACGGTAAGGAATAACAGTGTGAAGGACTTTCGAAAGCGACTGCATCACCTGGATTTAATAGACATTGCACGATAAGGTGAAGTGCTTGTTGTGCGCCAGAAGTAATCATAATAGATTGTTCAGTCGCTTCAACTTTTAAATATTCCTTCATATATTTTACTACCGCTTGTCTTAGCGGGAGATAGCCTTGCGGATGATCGTAACTTAATGAATGTGTTAACGGCTGTTCTCGTAAAATCGTTTGTAGTTGATCGTGAGGATAGAGATTACAACCGAGCTCTCCATTTGCGAAATCAATGATGTTTTCATTTTGTTGTACTTCCGCACGAATATGGCGAAGTAACGGTAAGTTTGGTAAGAAAGTACCACCTTCTACGAAATTTCTCCAGTTCGGCGTTAATGTTGGAGAAACGCCCCACATATGTGTACTTACACGTGTACCTTTACCAGTCGTACTTTCTACAATTCCCATAGCACGTAGTTCATTATAAGCAGTCGTTACCGTACTTCGATTTACATTTAACTGTGTAGCTAATTTCCGTTCGGAAGGTAGGAAGCTACCTGGAGGAAGTTCTCCGAATGTAATACGTTTCTCAATAAAGTCAACAACTTGCTGATAAATAGGGATTTTACTGTCGTTATCTAGCTTCCATTCCATACAAACGCCTCCGCATCTCTTATATACATTAAGTATAACAAATTGGCTGGGTAAAAAAACAGCCAATTGGACGGTGTTATATCCAGCCAATTTTACTATGCTAAATATGGAAGGGGAGATTCGGATGAAAAGATGGCAAATGGAATGGCTCCTAGTATCAGTAGCATTAGTATGGGGAGCGAATTATACAATTGGAAAGTATGGCGTGGCATATATGTCATCCATTCAATTTAATAGTTTACGATTTTTAGTAGCATCACCGGTATTATTACTTATTACATTTATGATGGAACGTTCATTACGTATTGAAAGAAAAGATTGGTTACGATTAGTAGCAGTCGGTATCGTTGGTACGGCGATGTATCAAACGATGTTTATGCTATCTGTGAAACACACTTCCGCAACGAACGCCTCATTATTAATTGCGATGTCACCTATATTTACAGGGATATTAGCAGTATTACACAAACAAGAACGCTTTTCGATGAAAGTACAAATTGGTTCAATAGTAGCGTTTATTGGTGCAGCATTCGTTTTATTAACAGGACATACAGGAGGAGCTACTTATGAATATGCGTGGCTTGGTAATGTAATTGGATTAGTAGCAGCAATTGCGTGGGGATGGTATCCAATATTAGCGCAACCTCTTATTACAAAATACTCCGCAATGAGAGTCACATCATGGTCTACTTTAATTGGAATTGTACCGCTAGTTATATACTGTTTATTCAACGTAAATACTTTAACGTGGCCAGTAGATACACCAAGCTGGGGATCACTAGCATATTCAATCATCTTTGCGACCATCTTCGGACTAGCAATGTGGTATATCGGCATCAGTCAAATAGGCTCAACAAAAGTAATGGTTTATATGTATCTTGTACCGTTGTTCGCAGTTATCTTTGCAGCAGTAACAATAGGGGAGCAAATTAATATGATGCAACTCGTTGGCGGTCTTATTATCTTTATCGGCTTATATGTTGTGAAAAAAGGCGGAATGAAAAAGCCTGCTCTCAATTTGAAAAAAGTAAGTTAGTAGTAAAAATGATCTCTTTCATATAGAAGGAGATCATTTTTTATTTCGTAATAAAAGCGCTTGTTCAACGGCCCATTTTTGATGATCATGAAGGAGAAGCTCTACAGCAAATAAGGGAGACATCCATCTTAAAACATGATCCTCCTCACAGTTTTCAGTTTGTTTCTGAGCCATGTTCGCAATATAAAAGAACCCATCATTTAAATAATATGTATCTTCCTTTTCAGCATAAAAATATCGCATTGCATTACCGATATATTGATCAATTTCAATTGCCCATCCTAATTCCTCTAGTAGTTCACGGTGCAAACATTCTTCTTTTGTTTCATTACCTTCCATACCGCCACCAGGTAGAAAGTAACGGTCTCCTTTTTGGATAACAGCAATCTTTGAAGAAGATGAATGGAAAATAATCGCATAACAACTAGGTCTTAATACATAATGAACGGTAGATCTTTTCGAGCCAAATGTGAGTTTCGAAAGCATAAAACACGACCTTTCTCTATAAAATACATAAAAGGAATATTAAGGTAAACAAAGAATGATATAAGTATAATCTTAATAGATTGGAGTGGTAACAACATGATAAATCGAAAATGTGCAAGATGTAAAGAAATAACAGGTACGCTGCACGGTGGTAAAAAAATAAATACAGAATTTTTATGTGAAGACTGTTTGCAAAAAGGAATTGCGAGCGGAGAAATCGAATTATCATAAGTGGAGCAAGAACAAACTTCTTATCTTTCTATAAAAATATTAAAAATAATGAGTGTGATTTATTTAATAGGATCAATTTTAATGGCTTTTTCAACCGGTCCATTTATACATAATATGGGGTTTGATGAAATATCAATTTCAGGATCAGAATTAGGTTTAATAAGTATAGTTATGTTAGGTTCTATATTCCAGTCTGTTCTTGTATTTTGCGGGATTTGGGTATTCATTCTCTTAGTAGAAACTGTAATTAAAATTTATGAAAAAATGAAGTGAGTGAGAGGGAGAAACATATGCAAGTAAGAAACATCCAAGGGGAAGATTATGTAAAGATTCATTCTGTTTTAAATGATTGGTGGGGCGGGAGAGATATGGTTGCTATGTTGCCAAAACTGTTCTTCGTTCATTTTCAAGAAACGAGTTTTATCATTGAAGAAGATGGCGAAACGTTAGGTTTCTTATGCGGATTCTTTTCACAAACATATAAAGATGAAGCGTATGTTCATTTTATCGGTGTAAATCCGAAGTATAGAAGAAGAGGAATCGCAACGACATTGTATTCTTACTTCTTTGATGCCGCTCGTGCAAATAATCGTAAAGTTGTAAAAGCAATTACGTCACCAATTAACAAAAAGTCGATACAGTTTCATCAAGAAATCGGTTTTCGAATTGATGCCGGGGATGATGAGATAGAGGGTGTATCAGTACATACAAATTATGATGGGAACGGCGGTAGTAGAGTTTTGTTTTTGAAAAATGTGTAAAAGTAGGCTAGCTTAACGTTAGCCTTTTTGTTGTGAGGAGATAGAAATATGGAGAGTAAACAAAGTAGAAATGAGTACTTACGACGCATTTATAAGGTGCAAGATTATATAGAATCACACATAAATGATTCACTTTCAATTGAAGAGTTAGCAGATGTAGCGGGATTTTCAAAGTTTCATTTTCATCGGATTTTTAAGGGGATAGTAGACGAGCCATTATCAAGGTATGTAAACCGATTGAAGTTAGAAAGGGCAACGCATCTACTTACATATCGTACAGATATGACGATTACAAATATTGCGTATCACTTTGGGTTCACCGATTCAGCAGTTTTCTCCCGTACATTTAAAAATTATTACGGTGTAAGTCCGTCTCAATATCGAAACGATAATAGCAAGAATTGCAAAGACATAAGGAGAGCTTCTCAATACAATGAGTGTAAGAAGGTTCGAGGAAATGTTGAAATTGTAACAGCGGAAGATATACACGTCGCATACATAAGGCATATCGGTACATATGAAGAGTTAACGATAGCTTTTCCAAAAATGATAGAGAAATTATTTCATTACGCAGCGAAGGAAAACTATTATGTATTTGAGGATACGAAAGTATTAACCATTTACCACGATCATCATGAATTTACTGAGGACAATCATTTAAGAACTAGTTTATGCATAACAATTCCGAATGAGTCCGCAGTAGAAACGAACGACATTGGAATAATGGTAATACCTTCTGGAAAGTATGCGATAGGTCATTTTGAAATATTCCAGGATGAATATAAAGGAGCATGGGATTTCTTATACGGTGAGTGGCTTCCTAATAGCGGATATAAACCGAGAGATTCGTATCCTTTTGAAGTGTATAAAAATGACCCAAGGCAGCACCCGGAAAATAAACATATAGTTGATATATATGTACCTATCGAACCTTTTTAATCATGAATTAAAGGGGAATGAATAATGAAAACTGCTGAAAAATTAGATCAGATTATAAAAGAAGAATACAAAAATATTAATGGTATGTTAGTAGTGCAGAGAGGTAATGTTATTTTTGAAAAATATTATAACGGTCACGGTCCAACTGATGCATTTCATATAGCGTCAGTTACAAAAACGATAATCTCTGCGTTAATTGGGATATGTATAGATAAGGGCTATATAAAAAGCGTTGATCAAAAAATAATAGAATTTTTCCCGGAATATAACGTTAATTCATCTGAAATAACAGTAGGGCATCTTCTTACTATGACAGCTCCACATCCTTTCGTAGACTGGCAGGAACCATTAGAAGAACTATGTACACAAGAAGATTGGGTAAAGTATACATTGAATAGAATTGGACAAGGCGGAGAAATTGGAGCTTTTAAATATTCATCTGCAGGAGCTCATTTATTATCAGCAATCATAATGAGCGTAACAGGAAAAAATGCACGTGAATTTGCGAATGAATACTTATTTCAACCACTCGGCATGAGAGAAATTCCAAACTATAATATGAAAGCATTTGGATTTGATGACTTATTCGGAAAAGATGTAAAGGGATGGGTTCATGATCCAAATGGTAATTCGACAGGCGGTTGGGGACTTACGTTAACAGTTAAAGATATGGTTAAGTTTGGACAGTTGTATTTGAATGAAGGTATTCATAATGGAAAGCAAATACTATCAAAATCATGGATAAAAGAATCGACAGAAATGAACCAAAATCAATATGGTTACTTATGGTGGTTACGAGAAGAGGATGGAATCTTTTCATACTGTGCCATGGGTGATGGTGGAAATGTGATTTGCTGCGTACCAGAGAAGGAACTGGTGGTGGCGATTGCTTCTGAAGTCATACCGAATGCAGAGGATAGATGGAAGTTAATTAAAGAGTGCATACTTCCTTGTTTAAAAGATTAATATAGTTCTTTTTATAAAAACAAGAATGAAAGGTTTAGTTAAACTTGTTTTGTTCTTCATGATAGAAAAAAGTGTTGTATTAACTAAGTTGAGCAACTAAGATTAGAAAGCTTCAACACCTATACGATTATTGAATAGGTGTTGAAGTACTTTATAATTTGTTTAGGTACTTTTAACTTTTCGATGTATTAGATACATCATGCCAAACACAATTACCAGCAAGATAAATTTAATTAATTCCATTAGGCTAATATCCCATTTTGTTTCTAATCCATCTGTTAAATAAAATACATTAAACATACCATGTAAAATTGCAGGTGTTATCACAGAATGGCTATACTCTCTCGTATACGTCAAAATTATAGATAATATAAATAATAACGAGAGATAGCTTAATATTCCTACAACCTGAAACTCATAATTTTTATAAAAGATTGATACTGGTAAATGCCATAAAGACCAAAGCGATGCAGTAATGATTGCTGTTTGTTTTAATGAATATTTTTTTCGTAAATGGTAATGGAAATTTCCACGCCATATGATTTCTTCTAAAAATGCAGACAAAGCAGCAATTGTAAGACCAATGAGTAGGAGAAGTCCCAATTCATTACAATGATGAAATAAGAATTTTATATTATAAATATAAAAATAGAAATGTAGACATAGACCTAGAAGTATTGGGAATAAAATGGAGAAAATTAATGTTTTTATTTTTGGACGTGAAATTCCAAATGTATGAACTATTTTTTGTTTCTTATATAATTTCTGATATAAAATAACAGCCAAAAGCGGAACAATCATCGTAAACCCTAAATAATTGCGACCATTTTCTATGTTCAGTAAGATGATATATACAAGCGATGTGAGGCAATACATACATAATGTTGAATGATAAACTATGTTTCTATTCATATTGTTCACCTACTTACATGTATAAGTGATTAATCAAATATCCGATATTTTAATTATATATGAAATGGAAATCACATATGTTGAACTTGTAGAAAAAGTTAGACTAACCCCGTAACTTTCCACAGCAAAAATTCGTTTAACAAAAGTAAGGATTTTCAATCACGAATGGGGGAGAACTATGAAGATTCTAATTCTAGGTGGTACACGATTTTTAGGAAGAGCTTTTGTAGAAGAGGCTTTAAAAAGAGGGCATGAAGTTACATTATTTAATCGCGGAACGAATAAAGAAATTTTTCCTGAAGTAGAGCAGTTAATCGGTGACAGAAATGATAATGTTTCAAGTTTAATAAATCGAAAATGGGACGCGGTAGTCGATACGTGTGGATTTTCTCCACATCACATTAGAAATATCGGAGAAGTTTTACAGAATAATATAAAGCATTATATATTCATTTCAAGTCTTTCCGTATATAAAGATTGGATTCCGCATCAAATAAAAGAAGATTATATATTACAACCTGAACCTACGGGTGATCAAATAAAGGCTGTGGAGAATGGTGAAGTTTCTCCTTATGAGCATTACGGTGCGCTGAAAGTATTGTGTGAAAAAGAAGCAGAGAAGTATTGGCCGGAGCGTGTTTTACACGTAAGAGCAGGACTTCTTTCAGGTATGTTTGATTATACAGACCGGCTTCCATACTGGATTGGGCGTGTAGCAAAGGGAGGAGAAGTGTTAGTTCCAGGAAGAAAAGACCGCCCAGTGCAGGTAGTTGATATAAAAGACGTCGCAAACTGGGGACTAAACATGGCAGAAAACAATAAAGCAGGAACATTCAATGTTACAGGTCCAAATTATGAATTGACGATGGAAGAGCTATTAAGTACGTGCAAAAAGGTTACGAATAGTGATGCTGCATTCGTTTGGGTAGATGAATCGTTTATGAATGAGCATAAAGTGCAGCCTTGGACAGAGATGCCTTTATGGCTTCCAGAAACTTTTTCATTAGAAGGTGAAACGAAGCCGTGGAAAGGTGGTTTTTCTATTAGTATAGATAGTGCTGTGAAAGAAGGGCTTACTTTTAGAAGGTTAGAACATACAGTTACAGACGTGTATGAGTGGGTGAAGAGTGTGGACGAATGGGAATT
Organism: Bacillus sp. F9_6S_D1_P_5; assembly: GCF_054823925.1. NCBI lineage: Bacteria > Bacillati > Bacillota > Bacilli > Caryophanales > Bacillaceae > Bacillus > Bacillus sp. F9_6S_D1_P_5. The sequence continues at coordinate 44,199 of NZ_JBTREW010000018.1, forward strand.
AAAAGCAGGTATTTCAGGCGAGAGGGAGAAAGAGTTGTTAGAAAAGTGGTATCAATAAATTTAGATGAGCTCTTTGAATATACTTGATTGCACATAAGGAGGAGAAAAGGTGATGTGGACAAACACCATTCACAGTATCTCACCAAACTTAAGTTTGAAACAACCAGCTATGACGGATGAACTAACTGATATACAAAACTGTTTACATGTGGAGTTGCCGAATGATTTACATCAATTATTACAGGAAACAAACGGTGTAGAAGGTGAATACGGGGACTTTATATGGTCTGCTTCAAAAATTAAAACTGAAAATATAAATATGAGAAATATAGTTGATTTCAAGGATTTATATATGCCTTTTGACTGTTTATTATTTTTTGCTGATGGCGGAAATGGTGATTTGTTTGGTTATTCCATTTTGAACGGAATCGTGCAAAGAGATGATATATATGTATGGAATCATGAAAATGATAGTAGAACTTGGGTTGCTCCTTCGTTAGACACTTTCATGAAGTGGTGGGAAAGTGGGAAGATAACAATTTAAACATAGTATCATGAAAAACGCCTTGTTAATAAAGAAACAAGGCGTTTTTCGTATATAAATCTACCACTCAATCGGTTTTTCTCCATACATTTCCCATAGCATAGGAAACATCTTTTTCAATCCTTCCTCGTCATCTTCATACCAGTCTAACTTGATATCAACTTCCTCAGATTGTTCTTCTGTTTCAAACTCTTTTGCTTTCACAATACCAGCTGTGCCAATTTCTCCGTAAAACACAACGTAGTCTTTATACCGCATTAGATAGCAGTAAGACATCCACCTCAAAATCGAGCAAATACGAGGAAGACCCGTAAAAATAAGTTGTATGAATTACATTTATTATTAGATTGTGTTTGTGACTATATTTTGGAAATTTTCTGTTGATTTACAATGTACGATAGTATATATTGTATATAAAGTATATATACAATATTTTTAAAAAGAGGTATTTGCATGCAAATCGTTATTACGAACACTTCAAAGGAACCTATTTATGAACAAATTGGTGTCCAAATAAAAAAACTTATTTTACTAGGTGATTTAAAGCAAGGAGATGCTCTTCCTTCAATGCGTCAGTTAGCAAAAGATTTAAGAGTAAGTATTATTACAACGAAAAGAGCATATGAAGAACTGGAAAAAGACGGTTTTATTTATTCAATTGTCGGAAGGGGGTCCTTTGTAGCAGAACAAAACATTGAAACTATGAAAGAAAAAAAATTAAAGACAGTTGAAGAAAAGTTGTGTGAAGCGATTCAAAATGCTAAACAAATGGATGTTTCTTTAAATGATCTAAAAGAAATGCTTACAATTTTATACGAGGAGGAAAACTCTTGGAAAACGTAATAGAACTTCAAAATGTCAGTAAATCTTTTAAAGGATTTCAAATTAAAAATTTTTCGATGGAAGTAAAAAAAGGATTTGTTACGGGTTTTATTGGGGGAAATGGATCAGGTAAATCTACAACGATTAAAATGATTATGAATCTAATGAACCCGGATAGTGGAAATGTCTCCTTATTTGGCATGAACTATTCGACTGATGCGAAGCGAATTAAAGAAAGAATTGGTTTCGTTTATGACGATAATGTGTTTTATGATGAACTCACATTAAAGGAAATTACTAAAATTATTGCGCCAGCTTATAAAAAATGGGATTTTAACCAATTTACATATTATAAAGATCTGTTCGAATTACCATTAAATAAAAAAATGAAAACATTCTCCAAAGGAATGAAAATGAAAGCCTCTCTTGCAATTGCCCTTTCACATCATGCTGAACTAATTATTATGGATGAGCCTACTTCCGGACTCGATCCGGTATTTAGAAGAGAATTATTGGATGTTTTACAAAATATTATGCAGGATGGTGAGAAAACTATCTTTTTCTCATCTCATATTACAACGGATTTAGACCGCATTGCCGATTATATTACATTTATTCAAAATGGGAAGCATATTTTTACAAAAGATATTTATGCCATTGCAGAAGATTATATTTTGGTCAAAGGGCCACTAGATATGTTAGATTTTGATACTGAGCGTGAGTTTATATCTGTATGTAAGGCAAATACAGGTTTCGAGGGATTGATTGAAAATGTAAATTCTATCGAAACTTTATTTAATAAAGAAGTGGTGATTGAAAAACCAAGTTTAGAGGATATTATGTATTTCATGAAAAAGGGGGAGTCAAGATGCTTAATTTAATTAAAAAGGATTTGATTTTACAAAAAACTTTTTTACCTGCTTATCTCTTATTTCTAGTTACCTATTTGTGGGCTGGCATGGATGTAGCATATGTCATAATCATTTGTAGTGCCGTTTTTGTAATTAACACATATCAATCTGATGATAAAGATAATGCTAATATTTTAGTAAACTCATTACCGTATACTAGGAAGGAAATTATAAGTTCAAAATACGTTGGAACCTTATTTTTTACAATAGTAATCATCCCATTTTGCTTAATTGGAAAATATTTTATTTTAGACAGCATGGAATTTCAACTTTCCTTAGAAAGTTACATCCTAGGCTTCTTGGCAGTCATGCTGATTACTGCATTTTACATCCCATTTTTTGTTGCATTTAAAGTGAAAACACTTGTACCAGTTTTTATATTTTTATCTATTGGAGTTATATATTTAATGCGAAATACTCCATATTTATTAAATAAATATGCTAATGGCGTACTGACCTTTTTAAAAGAGATTTCAGATTTGAAATTATTTCTTATATTTGCTGTCATAGCAGTGGGGTGCTATGGGGTTTCATGGATATTATCTATTCGTATCTATCAGAACAAGGCTCTTTAATAGCAAGTTCTAAAAGGAGGATCATTTAAATGACATCAAAAAGGCCATCCTATTCGAATACGAAATTGGCTGAAAACTATTGGAGCATTTTTCGTTATGCAACTAATTTTTATCAACCTTGATATGAATTCGTGGATACCGAACCTCAAGGAAGGAGGAGTTGGGGAGCGTCTCGTTAATTCAGAGTTCTTTACGGAATGGTTCGCTCCTTATAAAACAAAGCAATTTAACGTATTAACGGTAGTTATGGCTATTTTATTATTCCTAAATGTATTAACAAGTGCAATAAAAGACGCTTTTTCTAGAAAAAGAATTAATTAGCACATAAGTTGACCTTGCGTCTTTTTTAATAATGTCTTAACAATATTTAAAAACAACAGGGTAAAGATAAAAACTCCATTTATTAAAGTTTTTACTTTATCTTTTATAATGATTATTTAAAAATATTCGATTTTTCAGTTTTATGTATTGATAATGTTTCCATTCGTCCCCCATAATGCTTCTCTAGTGTGTGCAGTGATTGTGACATATGTATTTATACTTGTGATGACAAATGATGCGTATTTTTTTCGGAAAGTTCGGAAATTATTGAATGAAATAGAAAAATTTAGTAATCTTATTTGTACAGCACATAAATAATAGTTTTGTAATGATACATTGGAGGGGTTTGTTGTGGATCTTACGTTTAAAGTAGAGGAAACATGTTTTAATTACCGCGTCGGAGCAATTTGTAAACATGATAATAAAATACTCATTCTGCAAGGTGATGGTGAAGATTTTTGGTACGTACCAGGTGGAAGAGTGAAAATGCTAGAAAATAGTGAAGATGCGTTAAAGCGAGAGCTTGCTGAAGAGTTAGCGGTTCCTATTGGGGTAAAGAGATTAATATGGTCGGTAGAAAATTTCTTTACACTTTCTGAACGAAAGTTTCATGAAATTAGTTTTTACTATGAAGTAGAGCTGAAACAATTACCTGCAAATGGAGCAGACAAGTATATTCTTGAAGAAGAAGGTAGAACATATTTCTTTAAGTGGGTGCCTGTAGAAGAATTACATACATATAACGTACAGCCAGCGTTTATAAAAGAGAAAGTAAAGGATGTATTAGTTCATACAGAACATATCGTTTTACAAAAGTAAATGTATGCGGAGGGGATAAGGTGAAGGGAACTAAAAAAGAAATTCTTATAGAAGGAAAGGTAATTCCGTATACACATATTGAAAAAGGCTCTCATACAGTTTGTCTTATGTTCTCAGGTTCAGGATACAATTACGATAAACCGTTATTCTATTATGCGACGATGCTTATGCTCGAAAATAAAATAGATGTAGTACATATTCATTATTCTTATGACGAACAAGTAATGAATAAACCGATGGAAGAAGTAACAAAAATAATGATGGATGATGTTAATCCTTTAATGAAGGAAGTATTAAAAGGTGAGCAATACAATCATACGATGTTTTTAGGCAAGTCACTCGGAACAATTCCGATTGCAAATGATTTAATGAAGAGAGAAGAGTTTTTACAGTCAAAAATGATACTACTTACACCTTTACTAACCTTGGATTCCATTTTTGATTCGATCCTGCATAGCCATCATGAAGGACTTTTAGTAATTGGAGATAATGATCACCAATATAATGCAGATCAAATCGATCAGTTACATAAAACGAATTTAACGATCGATGTTGTTAAAAATGCAAATCATTCTCTAAATGTTGGGGAATATGAAACAGAGAATTCAATTGAGGCGATAGCAAATATAATAGAAAAACTTAAAGAAGTTATTAGGACAAACTAACTTATCGATACATGCAAAAAAGAGGTGCAATTTGCACCTCTTTTTTTATTTAATAAGCTCTCAACACATGAAGTAAATGATTCTTACGATTCAGCGGATTATAATCAACACGTTTTCGAATAGGGAAGGGAGCCTTCAGTTTTGTGTAACCAGTTGGATTCACTGTAAATATACCGTCTCCTTCTGTAAATGAATGGAGTATTCGCTTAAAATGCTCTGTTTTCGTAACAGGTAATGAGCCTGTTAACTGGTAAGAATCATTGTGTAATATAGGCTCGCTAAAAGTTGCTGGAATATTTACATCAAAATTTTTGTTTGTGCTTGCACACCTTCCAAGGCAGAAATAACTAAAATTGCACTGTCTAAAACGCGGAATGATGGCTCCACTTCAGCGATAAAATCAGTATGTCCAGGTGTATCAATGACATTTACTATTAATTCATTGATACAGAAAGAAACGACAGAAGCTTTAATCGTAATTCCGCTTTGTCTCTCTAATTCCATTGAGTCAGTTTGCGTATTCCCACATTACAGCCCTTCCCGAACGAGAAAGTCTATCGTCTTTGGCATGAGATGAAAGTGAGGTTGGATATGGAGTACCACTAAAAATTACAAGGTTCGTGGTACTTAAAGTATCTAAATTATAGGGAGTTTATTCGGGTGTATTTATTGGAATATTCTGAAGATAAATGATATAACTAAAATAAATGATGATAGAAGAATATTTCAAAGTGTTTGAGAGGGAAATATCTTTGTTTCATGCAGTTGTAAACTTTATAAGCACGTTCTAGTTTTGTTATTATTGCTAGAAATGTATCAAATGAACACGATGTTGAAAATCAAAAAACAAGGGGATGAAACGTATGTCACAGACCCTAACAGTGAAAGTGAAATTGATTCCAACAAAAGGACAAATCCGTTTATTAGAACAAAGTAGTCAAGAATATATCAAAGTTATAAATACACTTATATCGGAAATGGTTGAAGCAAAAGAGAGTACGAAAAAAAGCACAAAAGATATTGAAGCAAATATCCCAAGTGCGGTGAAGAATCAAGCGATTAAAGACGCGAAAAGTTTGTTTGCTACAAAAGTAAAGAAAAGCCATTATAAAATCATTCCGATTCTAAAAAGACTTGTTTGTATATGGAACAATCAAAATTATTCATTTGACTGTACTCATATTTCCATTCCATTTATGGTAAATGGAAAGTCAACTCGTTTAAAGGTTCGAGCTTTATTAACAGATAAAAATAATAGCAATCTGAATCTGTTAAAACATAAATTAGGTACACTTCGTATCACAAAGAAATCGAACAAGTGGATGGCCCAAATAGCTGTCACGCTTCCTAAAAATGAAACGGTGGGAACGAAAATTTTAGGAGTAGACTTAGGTCTCAAAGTCCCCGCTGTAGCAATCACAGATGATGATAAGGTTCGTTTTTTTGGAAATGGTAGGCAAAACAAATGTAAGAAGCGTAAGTTTCGGTGCATTCGTAAGAAATTAGGAAAAGCCAAAAAAGTGAATGCGATTCGACGATTAGATGATAAAGAGCAGAGATGGATGCAAGATAAAGATCACAAAATAAGTCGGGAAATCATTGATTTTGCGATTGATAATCATATTTCTGTCATTCGATTAGAACAACTAACGAATATAAGACAGACGGCAAGAACAAGCCGTAAAAACAAAAAAATCTACACACTTGGTCATTCTATCGTTTGTCACAATTTATTTCGTATAAAGCAATGCTAGCTGGTATTCAGGTTGAATATGTGAATCCAGCGTATACAAGTCAAAACTGTCCGAAATGTGCTGAAAAGAACAGGGCACAAGACAGAAAGTACAAGTGTCAATGTGGGTTTGAGACACACCGTGATATCGTTGGGGCGATGAATATTCGCTACGCAACTGTGATTGATGGTAATAGTCAATCAGCCTAAGCACCTATATGGTCTGGTTGAGGAGGGGCAATGAGATGCCCTCATCTTGAAGGCTGTTCAAAACAGAAATGGACTGAGAACGCTTAGTCATTCAAGGATCCCACCCGTAAATCTGTCAGGATTCGGGCTTGCGACTTTAGTCGTGGGAGTCTCAAAATCACTCTCCAGTCATCTTAAGTTATTATCGTTATCATGCAATTAACATTTTTTGTAATGTGATAAAGTCCCTTGTTTTGGAAAAATATTAATAGGCGAACATTAAAAAAATAAATAGGAAAAACAAAAAGCTTGCATTCTAAATCGATATAGATTATATTAATTGACATATCAACTATTGATACATCAAATGTTTTTGAATTGGATGTAAAGGAGGGGTAATTTGACAAGTTCATGCTCAAAAGAAGCAATTATTTTATATAAATTACACTTTCTAAATAAAGAAGTAAGTTCGAAATTTGAAGGGTGTACGGGTATGAGTCAATCTAGACTAGAACTTATACTTCAGTTATATGAAGTAGGTGAAATTAGCCAAAAAGCACTTCAGCAAGAAGTGAATATTGATAATGCTGCGATTACGAGGCATTTAAAACAGTTGGAAGCAAACGGGATGATTACAAGACGTAAAAATCCAGATGATAACAGAATTACGTTAGTTTCTCTAACTGAAGAGGGACGAAATAAAATTCAAGTGTATCAGGAGGAAAAAGAACGTTTTGCAGCATCTGCATTTAAAGGATTAAGTGAAGAACAGCGCGATAATCTTTTAACAATGTTAGACCGCATTCAAAAAAATATAAAAGAATTATAAAAAAGGGAGAATACAACTATGACTAACTCAGTAAAAACAAATGATTTTAACGAAATTTTAACAGGACGTCGTTCAATTCGTAAATACGACACATCAGTGAAAATTAGCAAAGAAGAAATGACAGAAATTCTTACAGAAGCAACACTTGCGCCATCTTCTGTAAACATGCAACCATGGAGATTTTTAGTAATTGAAAGTGACGAAGCGAAAGCAACACTTGCACCACTTGCGAAATTTAATCAATCTCAAGTAGAAACATCTTCAGCGATGATTGCTGTATTTGGTGATTTAAACAACTTTGATAACGCAGAAGAAATTTACGGTACAGCAGTAGAGCGCGGTTTAATGCCAGCTGAAGTAAAAGAAGATCAAATGAAAAAACTTTCAGCTTACTTCTCAATGGTTACACCAGAAGTCATGAAAGATACAGTACTAATTGACGGTGGTCTTGTAGCAATGCAATTTATGTTAGCAGCTCGTGCTCACGGTTATGACACTTGCCCAATTGGCGGATTTGAAAAAGACCAAATCGCAGAAGCTTTTGGATTAGATAAAGAACGTCACGTACCAGTTATGTTAATTTCAATCGGAAAAGCTGCTGACAGTGGTTACCAATCAGTTCGTCTTCCAATTGAAAAAGTTGCAGAGTGGAAGTAATTTCAAAGAAATAAGTGGAATATGAGAGGGGAAACACCATGATTATTATTCACGCAATATTTCAAGTAGATCCAGCAAAACAACAATCATTTTTAGAAGACATTCGTCCGCTCATTCATAGTTCAAGAGAAGAAAGTGGAAATGTATCTTATGACCTTTATAAAGATACAGAAAAAGAAAATGTGTATACGATGGTAGAAGTATGGAAAGATGCAGAGGCAGTTGCGAGTCATAATACGAGTGAACACTTTACATCTTTCGTTAGTAAAGTAAAACAGTTTTTAACTGCTCCTCTAGATATAAAAGCTTACAATGGAGATTTAGTAAAATAATTTGATGAAAAAGATGACTTTAGCTTATAGTACTAGGGTCATCTTTTTTTATCCTTTTCGGCAATTCAGGTGGAGATGAATTGCCGTCAGAAGGTAGGCTGAACACTTTTGTTTCGTTCATAATAAATTTACCAGGGCGAATATTTGTTTCTTTTGTCTTGCGATGCAATCTGCTGCCCCTGGATAAGGAGGGAATATATCGTAGGACAACGAAATTGGATAATATAATCATTTGGTTACTTGATTGAAAAGTAATTTTAATGAACTCTCTAAGAAAGGTGGTGAAAACAATGGCTAGAAAGAAAGCAGTGAAAGTATTACGCAAACAAAAGAAAAGAGAAACTATGAAACGATTCACGCAGAAACAGAATGTTGGGCGAGCTTGCTTGACTGCAAAAGAATTTCGTTTACTTCAGCGTATGTCACATAGTTCAAAAGCATTGCGAAATGTTGGATTGTACACGATGAAACAAAGTTATTTGACCCATAATAAAATTGCCACTGTAAAAGAAATAGACACCGCCATGCAAGTCGATATGAACTACTGGGGCATTCAATCAAACTCTGTCCAAGCCATTCGTAGAGCCTTGTATGCAGAAGTAAAGAGCTTTTTTAAAGCCTTGGAACAGTGGAAGAAAAATCCTGAGAAGTTCACAGGGCGTCCTAAGTTTCCGAATTATTCTCGTTCAACTGACAAACGAATCATTGAAATCTATCAAGTGCCAAAAGTGGATAATAACGGGTATTGGATGATTCCGATGAATGTGGCATTTAGAAAAAAATTTGGTTCCATTAAAATACGTATGCCAAAAAACTTAAGACATAAAAAAATCTCTTACATTGAGATTGTACCGAAGCAAAAAGGTCGGTTCTTTGAGGTGCATTATACATATGAGATGCACGTTTCTCAAATGAAGAAACCATCCACGACTACGAGTAACGCTTTGAGTTGCGATTTAGGTGTAGATAGATTAGTAAGTTGCGTGACAAATACAGGTGATGCATTTTTAATTGATGGAAAAAAACTAAAATCCATTAACCAGTACTTCAACAAAATGATATGTAATCTCCAGCAGAAAAATATTGAAAACGGAATTTCAAAACGAGTTGTAACGAATCAAATGGCTGCACTTTGGCATAAACGGGAACGACAAATAAATGGTTACATTTCACAAACGGTAGGCCTGTTATTTAAAAAAGTGAACGCATGTAATATAGATACGGTTGTCGTAGGGTATAACACTGGTTGGAAACAAAAATCTAATATGGGAAAAAAGAATAACCAAAAATTTGTTCAAATCCCGTTTTATAAACTGATTGCAGCGATTGAGAATAAATGTATAAAAGAAGGTATCCGATTTTTCAAACAAGAAGAAAGCTATACTTCAAAAGCTAGTTTTCTTGATAAAGATCCGGTTCCAGTTTGGACTAAGGATGATAAGACGTATTATCACTTTAGTGGCAAACGAATGACTCGTGGTCTGTACCAAAGTAAAGCAGGAAGGTGTATTCATGCGGATATTAACGGTGCATTGAATACCTTGAAAAAATCAAAAGTTATAGAATTGGAAGAGAATCTTAAAGTGAAAACGCCGATTCTATTAGAAGTGCAAAAACGTAAGGCTGTTGCTTCGCGCATAGCTTAGTGGGTGCGTCAACCATCCATGTGTACTCGACTTGTCGGGGCTTGTAGCACACGCCGGAGTCATCTGAGTGGTGGCTTCTTTCATAAGGAAGAACTGCTCTTTTTCGAAAGGGTGGTGCAAGTGGGAAAGCAATCGTTCGTTGCCAGTACCAACCAAAAACATACTTGGGGTGTTACCATAAGGTGGCATGAATGCTAGAGCGTCAACTGTCTAGTGATAGACGAAAAGACCTAGCGTTCTAACTCAAGCCCCCACTGAAACGTTTCATCTCAGTGGGGGTAGTTAACCAAAGCAACAGTTACTACTTTTAGTTTTGCAGTATTGGGAATCACCTTTGGCATTGTACACGAGCTATTACAGCCATGGAGTCTCAGTTTAATGGTTTGGTATTGGTTGTTAGTGTTACTTTTGTTTGTAACGACTATAATATTATTAGTTTTTGTATTATTTGTTAATCGTAAAAATTATAATATTCCTGGAAGATATAGAATACTTATACTGTTTAATCTATTTCTTACGTTAGTACCAGTACTGTGGCCACTACTTCTTACTATTATAGGAAATGGTATGAACGCTAGTGCAGGATGGTAAAAGTTAATAGAGTGCTTAAAAGAACGTGTTTATAAATGAAAACACGTTCTTTTTTTATTTCCATACATAATTTTTTCTCATCTGGTCGCCAAATTTTGAAAGTAAGTATTTCGTAAGGAATGGATAAGAAAAAAGAGAGTTTTATCATTTAGGATGAAAGTATAACTTGAATCAATACGATATGAATAGAGGAGAGAAGATCATGAAAAAATGTAATTCAATTAAGTTAGCGAGTTTGACAGTTTTATTAGCGGGTACTACTATATTCGCACCTGGTTTTACTTTGAAGGCAGATTCAGCTCAAAATATTTCTAGTCCATCACAAGTGCATAATCAAAAGAATCGAAATAGTTTGAAACGAGTAATGGAGGAAACAGTACAGCTTGGCGCTACAGGGATACTAGCTAAGGCGTATAATAACGGAAAAACTAGTAGTTACACTGCTGGCGTTGCAGATTTAAGTACAAAGAAACCGATGAAATCGGACTATCGCTTTCGGATTGGTAGTGTGACGAAGACTTTTACTGCTACGACTGTTCTTCAATTAGTAGGTGAAAATCGTTTGCAACTTGACGATTCAATTGAAAAGTGGCTGCCAGGCCTCATTCAAGGAAATGGGTATGATGGCAATCAAATTACGATACGTCAACTTTTGAATCATACGAGTGGTATAGCTGAATACTTAAAATCAAAAGACGCTGACATAATGAATTCGAAGAAAACGTATGTAGCAGAAGAAATAGTAAAGATAGGACTCGCTCTACCTCCAGATTTTTCGCCAGGTAAAGGTTGGTCGTATTCAAACACAGGATACGTAATACTAGGAATGCTAATTGAAAAAATAACTGGTAATAGTTATGCAGAAGAAATTGAAAAGCGCATTATTGAGCCTTTGGACCTATCAAATACGTTTTTACCAGGTAATTCACCCGTCATCCCAGGAAAGAATCATGCTCGGGGATATGTGAAAATTGACGGGGAAAGTAAGTTGAAAGACATGACTGATTATAATCCGAGTTTAGCTAATGCAGCTGGAGATATGATTTCTAATGCGGACGATTTAAATAAGTTCTTTTCATCTTTACTCGGTGGTAAGTTACTAAAGCAACGCGAGCTAAAAGAAATGCTTACTACAGTTCCTGTAGAAGGAAAAGAGGTTGGGGATGGATATGGCCTTGGTATCTATGAGACTAAACTTCCTAACGGTGTATCAGTTTGGGGGCACGGAGGAGGAATTCCTGGATTTACAACTTTTGCTAGTGGAGTAATGGGAGGCAAACATACATTGGCTATCAGTGTTAACTCTATAGGTGGGATCGATATTGTTCCACAATTTAATAAAATGATGCAAATTGAATTTAAGAAATAGATGAAAAGAAAGCGAATGGCATTCTGTTGTATAGGACAGTATTAGCATTCCTAGTATGACATCAAGTGTAATTCAACAATAAAAAAGGATGTCAGTTACACGACATCCTTTTTTATTGTTGAGCAAAGAGGTGTATTTTTATTCTGAAAATTGTTATTTTTAAAATCATTCCATATAATGAAGGGGATAGGGGTTATACAGGGGAGTTATGAATGGATAATACTTTAGTTTGTTGATTATTTTTATTTTAATAAATAATAGTAACTAGATGTGGAGTGAAATTCATTGGGAGAAAATCAGTTTAGATGGAGTAACAAGCAATTAAGAGAACATGTTGAAGTAATAGATGGCAAAAGAAGTCCGCATATTTTATGTAAGAATGCAACTTATTTAAATTCCTATATGCGCGAGTGGGTGCAAGCAAATATTTGGATCTACGATGACCGGATTGTATATGTAGGCGAAAAATTGCCAGCGCAACTGCATGAATGTGAAGTTATTGATTGTGATGGAAAGTATGTAGTTCCAAGTTACATAGAACCGCATGCACATCCATATCAATTATATAATCCTGAAACTTTAGCGAATTATGCGATGCAGTTTGGGACAACGACTTTTATTAATGATAATTTAACTTTATTTTTCACATTACAACGTGAAGAAGCATTTCGTTTATTAGATGAATTTGAAAAGATTCCATCAAGTATGTATTGGTGGTGTCGTTTTGATGGACAAACTGAATTGCAAAACGGGGAATCTTTATTTAATCGTGAAGAAATAATAGAGTGGCTTAAGCGTGACGCAGTTCTTCAAGGCGGCGAGCTAACAGCGTGGCCAAAGTTATTACATGGCGATGATGAAATGTTACATTGGGTACAGGAAACGAAACGATTACATAAAAAAGTAGAAGGGCATTTTCCAGGAGCATCTGAAACGACTTTAGCAAAGTTAAAGCTTTTAGGTACAGATTGTGATCATGAAGCGATGACAGGGCAGGAAGCTTTTGCCCGTCTTATGCAAGGTTACACAGTTTCTCTTAGGAATTCTTCAATCCGTCCAGATTTAGAAGTGTTACTGAAAGAATTGTTGGAAGTAGGAGTAAAGCAGTTTGATAGATTTATTCTTACGACAGACGGCTCACATCCTTCGTTTTATGAAAATGGAATGACAAACGTAATGATATCTACCGCGATAAAACAAGGAGTGCCAGTAATAGATGCTTATCATATGGCAAGCTATAATATCGCTCGTTATTACAATATGGAACATCTACATGGTTCAATTGCGACAGGTAGAATTGCTAATATTAATATTTTGGAAAGTAAAGAAAACCCGGTTCCAATAAGTGTAATTGCAAAGGGGAAATGGGTGAAGCGTGACAGAATAAATAAAAATGAATCCTTACTTATAGAATGGAGTAAATTCAAAGTAACTCCATTATTATTAGACTGGTCTATAGAAAAAGAGGATATGGTTTTTGCTAATAAAATAGGAATACAATTATTAAATAACGTTATAACAAAACCATACACGACTCATATTGATTTAAACAGTGATGAACTTTCTCTAAATCATGATGAGTGTTTTCTTATGATGATTGCTCGTGACGGTACGTGGCGAGTGAATACAGTTGTCAAAGGTTTTGCGAAAGAACTTGGTGGGCTTGCTAGCTCATATTCTGGTACCGGTGACATCATTCTTATTGGGAAGAATAAAGAAGATATGCTAACAGCTTTTCATAGAGTAAAAGAGCTTGGCGGGGGAATGGTATTAGCTGAAAAGAATGAAGTATTACACGAAATCGCATTACCATTGCTCGGGATTATGTCTAATTTAAAAATGAGTGATTTAATACAGGAAGAGAAACAGATGGTGAAACTACTCCAAGAGCGTGGTTACGCGTATGACGATCCGGCATTTACCATTTTATTCTTTTCTGCGACGCACTTACCTTTTATACGGGTAACGCCTATAGGACTATATGACGTAAAAAGTAGTAAGGTACTGAACTTACCAGTGAAGTTGATAAAGCAATATTAAAATGAAAGGCTCTATAAAAGTCCAATTTATAGGGCCTTTTACATTGTTAGCATAAGAATATTGTGAGCCTCAAATAATATAAGTATCTAAATTACTTGAGGTGAAACATAAGTATGAAAAAAATATTGTATATTTTAACTGTATTTATATTATGTGTATCTATTCAACAAGTTGTACATTCTCAAACAGATGCACCAGAATTATCTTCTGATTGTCTTGAAAAAAGGAAAATTCGAGATGACAAGCATGTGAAGAATATAATAAGTGATATTAAATCCACATTTAATTTAAAAATTGATGAACATAGTTTTTGGGAAGTAAGTAAAAGAGACCTGGATGCGGCCCATTTGATGTATGGTGGAAGAGAAAATGATTCTTATTATAATTCGCTAACTAAAATTTATGATAGTGGTGGATTTAGCGAGCAGCCTAGCTTATTTGTGAGGGCTCAAGAAGCATTTTTACTTTATAAAGAAAAAGATAATATCAATGTAATGAAACGCCTAAAACTAGATGTTGAAAAAGGGGAATGGCTCGTTATAAAAACGAAAAAGAAGAAAGGGAAAAAAGTAAAATTCAAGCCGTTGCAATGTGAAAAAGATTATATGAAAAAGAGAAATGAGTACCATAATCTAAAATGAAATAACGGAATTTTAAGTGTGGAAAAATTCGTTAATAATTGTAAATGAAGTGGTAGAAATTTCTAGTGATTTCGCCATAAAAAACGTCATTTTTTATTTTAAAAATGACGTTTTTTATATACTTAAAGCTTTTGCATCGCACTTTCAATCCTCTTCACCAAATCAGCTGACACTTTATGAAAATACCCTAAAACGATCTTTCTAATATCATCGGAGATAACTTTCAAATCACCAGCTAAATTTTCAGCAAGATGTTCTTTTTGTATCGGTTTTAACTTCGCATAAAATTCACTAGGCTGCGTAAAGTCATCTTGTTTCGTTATAGAAGTTCTTTCAAGTGTACCTTCAACGTATCTTCCGTCACCGCTCGTTATTTGATTAGCAGTTGTCCAATTTCGTTGTTGGTTAATCGTTAATTTGCGGAATTCAGGTCCAATTCTTCTCCTTTGAGAATCACTATAAATGTTAGCTCGCCCTTGCAGCATTTTATCATCTGATAGTTCTGCACCGTCTAGCAAATTAGAAGGGGAGAAGGCGACTTTTTCTACTTCTTCCATATAATTTTCAGGATTTTTATTTAATACCATTTTGCCTATTGGTATAAGAGGATACACCTTTTCATCCCATACTTTTGTATCATCTAAAGGGTCATAAGCAAGATGTGCTTCATCTTTCGGGTCCATGAGCTGGACATATAATCCGTATTCTACTGGTTTACCATTTGCAATTGCATCATATAAATCTTTCCCGCTATAATCAGGGTTTTCGGCAGCCAGTTTATTCGCTTCCTCATTAGTAATGTATTGTACACCTTCAAATGGGTACCAATGATACTTTACATACTTTTGGTTACCTTCTGTATTTCTCCAAACATATGTATTTACACTATGTCCTGGGATGTGGCGAAGACTTTTGGCCGTACCAGCATCAGAATATAAATGGACAACGAAATGAATGGATTCAGGTGCTCTAGCGACAAAGCTCCAAAACCTATTAGGATCTATTAAGTTATTTTTAGGCGAAGGTAACAACGCGTGAATCGTTTCTGGGAAGCGCATTGGATCACGAACGGAAAAGACAGGGATGTGATTGCATAAAAGATCGAAAATGCCTTCCTTTGTATAAAACTTTGTAGAAAAACCGCGTACATTTCTAGAAGTATCAGGTGTGCCTTTCGTACTAACAGCTAATGAAAATCGTACCATAACGGGAACTTTCTCATTAGAATGTTGTAGAAAGCTTAGTTTCGTATGTTCAGACATGGGATAAATCGTTTGAAAATAACCGAACGCACCAAATCCTTTTACATGAACAGGTCTTTCTAAAATTTTTTCGTGAATAAATTCTTGTAACGTCTCGTGAAGTGCACTATCTTGCTCTAGAACAGGTCCACGCGAACCAACTGTTTGAGAGTGAAGTGGAGCTTGCTCATTACGTTCTTCATTTACATTAAAGCCTTTGCCTAGTAAAGATTGCCCCTGTTTATCATAGTTTTCATTCATCGATATAGCCTCCAAATCTTTTTTGTCCATTGTTACTAAATATGATTTCATAGCCTTGATTATGTATGATATGCAAAGTAGTAACAGACCGCTAGATGAAAAAAACGCACATGTAGTGGACCTGTTGAAATAGAAGAAATTATGGAAAAATGGATATCGAGAAGAAAATTACTATTAAAATTACAATCTTAAAAATGAATTTATACATGACTTTATAGAGAATAAACATAAATAAACAGGGAAAATAACTAGGAGGAATTTAAAATGTCGGATTGGTTTCAATTAGATAAAGAATATATGATGTCTACGTATTGTCGTACGAAAGTTGCAATAGAAAGAGGAGAAGGATGCAAGCTTTATGATGTGAATGGTAAAGAGTATATAGACTTATTTTCTGGTGTCGGAGTGAACGTATTAGGGTATAATCATCCGAAAATTGTGCAAACGACAATGGAACAAGTTACAAAATCGTTGCATCTACCGTTTCATTTTTTAAATCCAGTTGCGATTGAGTATGCAAAGAAATTAGTGGATTGCTCATTAAAAAACGGAAAGGTCTTTTTTACAAACTCAGGTACGGAAGCGACAGAAACGACGTTGAAATTAATTGATAAATATAGATTTAATACGAATGAAAAACGTGAAGGAATTATAGTGCTGAAGAACAGTTTCCACGGGCGTACGTTGGGAGCACTTCATTTTACGAGACAAGAAAGTGTATATCAAAATTTCCCTAAAACATCGATTCCTGTATATGAAGTAGAGCGCGAGAATATAGAGCAATTAGAAGAAACGATTATTCATGAAAATCCAATTGCGATTATGCTAGAGCCTGTATTAGGTAGCGGGGGGATATACCCTTTATCAAGTGAATATTTACATGGTGTTCAAAACTTATGTGAGAAATATAATGTACTACTTATCGTCGATGAAGTTCAAAGTGGTATGGGGAGAACTGGTAAACTATTTGCTTATCAAAATTTCAATATTACACCGGATATTATTCAAATTGGTAAAGGAGCAGGAGGCGGGATACCACTAGGTGGAATTATTGTTGGTGAAAAGTTATGTGATGTATTTGCACCAGGAGATCACGGCACAACATTTGCTCATTCATCAATGGGAACGGCGTTAGGATTAACGGTATTAAACACATTAATTGACGATGATTTAATGCAAGAAGCGTATGAAACGTCACTATATTTAAATGATAAATTGCAAGAAATTCAGAAAGAAAATCCTTATTATATTCAGGAAGTACGTCATGCTGGCATGATGTTTGGAATTAGTTTGAATGATACAAATGAAAATGTGAAGAAATTACAGGTAGAGCTAATGGAGAATGGGATATTAGTTGATGTTACACAAGGGAACATCATTCGTTTACTTCCTCCATATATAATTACAAAAGAAGAAATTGATGCATTTATTAATCAATTTATTTCTTGTATGGATAAAGTTGCAGCTGTAGTAAGTGCTTAAAAATTAAAAGCTATATTTTATATAAAGTGCACCCTAATTGTTAAAAATAGTTTTGCAATTGGGGTGCATTTTTTATAATTGAATTTTATCCCGCTTTAACGGGCAGTAAGACCCCCACCTCAAAATGCAGCGAAAGCAAAGAATTTAGGTGGGGGATCAACTGCCCATAAAAGTCCGATTGGTTCAACTAATAATCAGTGGGGGATGAAGAAAACCCCCACTGATTAAAGTTTCACTTTATAAAATACAGTTGTTATTAAATAATAATAGCAAGAATTAGAATGGATTTTATTAGATTTGATACATGATTGAATGATATTTTACTGTTGAAGAAAAGAGAAAGTAAATATAAAGATAGTAGATAAACGAGTGGTACTAACAACTAATGATAGAACGTTTTGAAAATAGTAGCATACGAATATATAAATAATAAGAATGAGGTGATATATTGGAAAATAATGATATTCAATTTACTTCTTTACAAATGAGAACGGATAAATATGGTTGGGCTGGTATTCAATATACAAATAAAAAGCAGGCCATCTTATATACTCGAAACGGAGGAGTAGAATGGGATGTTGTTAATCCTCTAAATTCAATTGTATTATTTGCATATCCATTAGATGCTCGAAGCTCTTGGGCATATGGTTTAACAAAAACGAATGAGGATTTATTGCCAGCTATATTTTATACAGTTAATAGAGGAGAAAGATGGAGTGAGTTTATTTTACCGGTTGAAGAAGATTGGGAGAAATCGACTGATGTTCAAGTGCAATTGCATGCTACGAATATGGACAGTATATGGATTGTATTATCTAGAAAGCTTGCATCAAATAAATTTGAACATAATTTATACTATTTGAAAACGAAAGGGAAAGCTTGGAAAGTAATAAAAAATATAAGTATTAGTGATAGTATTTCAGGGATAACATTTATAAACGATCTAATTGGGTTTATTTCATTACAAAAACATTATGAAACATCAACGGTATTTAAAACAATAAATGGTGGGGAAAGTTGGCATCCTATAAAAGATATTCCAAGTCTTGAAGGAATTAATAATGGGACTACTATGGCTTATAAAGCAATCTATAAAAATAATTTATTAGTAATACCAATTAAACTGAATGATGATGTATTTTTAATGAATTACTCATTTGATAAAGGGAATTCATGGCATACTTCAAACAAAACAATAAATACTAGTAAAGTGGCTGTTTCGTTTTTTAGTTCCTATTATGGCTGGGTTATAAATAGTGAAAATGGAAGTGTATATCAAATAATAAAAAAAGGATCAAAATGGATAAAAGTATCAAGTAATCCATTGTTGAAAAATGTATTCTGTTTGCATTTTTTTAATCGGCGTAAAGGTTGGGCGTGTAATAAAAAAGAAATATTTACTACAATAGATAGAGGTATAACATGGAAAAAGGTAGTATATAAAATTAATAATGTAAATAAATTAGTTTAAAACAGTCCTAAAGAAATTAGGGCTTTTTTTGTTTTTAAATGGTGAGAGTTGTAACAAATAATGATAAGAGGAAGGGAACGAGTGTAGAACTTATATTTTCAAAAATAGACGGTTGTTTTTACACAGTATAATTCACTTTTGAATATGTTAATAAAGTAGCAAATTCAAAGGAAATGGTAATACTTAATATTTTATCCCGCTTTTATGGGCAGTAAAACCCCACCTCAAAATTCAGCGAAAGCAAAGAATTTAGGTGGGGGTCGGGCTGCCCATTAAAGTCCGATTGGTGAGGGCTAATAATCAGTGGGGGGGATGAAGAAAACCCCCACTGATTAAAGTTTCACTTTATGTCACATGATGTGTAAAGGGGGCGTGTAATGAAATCGTTAACGGTTATTATTTTGTATAGTGAAAGAGAGCAAATATTAGAAGAGTCAATTCAATCTATATGGAAGCTAAATCCTCTTGAAATTATAATTTTAGTTCCTAACGATAGAAGTAATTTGTATGAAATAGCAAAGAAAAATAAATGCCATATTGTTTTGATAGATAAATATAGTACGTATTATGGGGGGTATGAAGCTTCTGTAAAGGAAGCAAAAGGAGATGTTTTGTTATTTGTAGATAGTAATTTTTCAATATCTACAAATGAGATAAAGAAATTTATTGAACCAGTTGTTACAAATCAGGCTGATGTAGTATTAAACAAAATAGATAAATTTGTAGAAGTTGGTAAATGTCCAAATATGGATATTGTATGGAGAAAAATGTTAAATGAAATTTTAAGTCGACCAGATTTAAAAAGCAATTCAATACTTTCATTACCATATGCACTTGCGAAGGAAGTAGTAGTAAATATCGGCTTTGATTATATGAAAAATATCGTTCTAGCTCATATGAACATAGTGGATCAAGGCTGGCGGATTAACGATCAATATGCAATAAAAACGTTATCTAGAGATGAAACGTTAAAAGAGGAAGGTTATTTAGTTAAAAAAGAATTGTCAGAAAATGAAAAGGGGAAATTGGGAAAATATTTAATCGGTATTTCTAAATGGATAGAGAAAAAGGGAAAAAGAGTAGGGTTTACTGATGCAGGAAAAAGAAGAGATATTATTCAAAAGTTAGGTGAATGCAAGCGATATCCTTCTTATCATCGAGGGTGGGGTATGAATTCATCAATTTATGACGGGAAGCAACTTTCTGTCATTATACCAGTGCAAAATGAAGAAGAAACTATAGAACAAGTAATACTTGAGGCAAGAAAAATAGAACCGCTAGAAATAATTGTCGTTGTAAATGGTTCGACAGATCAAACGGCCAATATCGCTAAAAGACTTGGTGCTACTATTATTAAATATAACGAACGACTTGGTCATAATGTTGGACGTGCTATTGGAGCGCTTGAAGCTACAGGAGATATTCTTTTATTTATTGATGGTGATTTCAGTGTTTCAGGAAGTAATTTGCATCACTTCACAAAAGCAGTTTCAGCTGGTGTAGACATAGCATTAAATGATTTAAATCCGATGTTACATCCTCCGTTTTATGTTGTAGACATCGTAAAATATATGCTTAATTTAGCATATAATCGTCCAGAATTAAGTAATGGCTCATTAGTAGCAATTCCACATGCTATGAGTAGATCATGCTTAGATGCAATAGGGTGGGAAAGTTTACTATGCCCTAGTCTTGCACAAGTAAAAGCTATATTACAAGGGTATAGAGTAGAATGTGTACATTACGTTGATGTTGTAAAACCGAATAGAATTCGTTTAATGGAGAATGTAAGTCACAATGGACATCCTCCAGCGGTATTAAGAATAATTGGTGATCACGTTGAAGCTCTCTCTTACTTAATAGAACATCTTAAAATGGATGGAAAGGGTGATTAAACTGTTAGAGCAGTACAAAAAAATTAACATTTCATATGAAGAATTATGGCAATTAGATTTTCAAACTACGGAACCATTTATACTCAAGGTTGATTGGGATAAAGTAACGTATGAATTTTTAATTCGTATTAAGCCTAATGCTTCCAACACTATTGTTTTTGGATCTGGAGCAGGTGGATTTCAAGAACAGCCAATTGGTCCGCCTATTTTTCATCGACATTCATGGATGGATGAATTTGAAGATACTGTTATATATTATAATGATCCTACATTATATCTCGGAAAATTATCTTTAGGTTGGGGGCAGGGGGAGTTAGATAGATTTTACTTGCAAGATATAGCAAATATTTTAGAAATAGTATTTACAAAGTTAAAAATTGATTCGAAAAATGTGTTGTTTTATGGCAGTTCCGGGGGAGGGTTTATGTCTTTAATTTTAGCTGGATTCGTTAAGGGCTCCACAGCTTTCATTAATAATCCTCAAACAAATTTATTAAAATGGATACCTGTACCAATAAATCTAGTTTTCGATTTGTCTTATCCAGGTTTATCAAGAGAAGAAGTTGAGGAGAAATTTGGGGAAAGAATTAATGTTGTGAAATTTTTTAATCACATTAAATATGTACCGAATATTTATTTTTTGCAAAATTTCGCATGTGAATTTGATGTGCAAAATCATTTACTACCATTCATTTCTGAGTTAGAACAACTGGATAAAGATACGGAAATAAATCAAATTGTAATAGATTTATATTTCGATAAAAAAGCAGGGCATGCAGCTGTAGGAAAGTATGAAACAATTGAATATATAAAAAAAGTAAGGCCTAATCCGACTATGAAAGAAGAACAAGAAGAAGTGGATTTGTCAGTCGTTATAGTTTTAGGAGAAGAAAAATCGAAATTGAATCAAATTTTAAGCAAAGTGCAGCATATAAAACCACTAGAAATTATTATTGTAGCTGATGATAGAATGAGTGCTATACAATGTATACCTAGATTTGTTGAAAGTAACGTTGTTGTGATTGAGGAGAAAAATAAGTGGAAAGCACCAGTTCATGGGGCGAAAATTGCCAGTGGAGATGTAGTTTTATTTTTAGATGGAGAAGATATTATCTTTTCGGTAGAATTAGAACGATTTATAGAACCACTACTAAAAAAGGAACAGGATGTAATCTTAAATAACATAGACTCCGTATGTTTTGAAAAGATGAGAGTAGAATGGCCAAGTATTGCTATGGTGTATAGAAAAATAGTAAACGATGTATTGGGACGTATGGATTTAAAATATGATTCGATGTTATCTATGCCATATGCTATTACTAAAAAAGCAATTGAAGACATTGGATATGACACCTTGCATAATCCGGTTCTATCTCAAATATCTCTTATTGAGAAAGGGTGGCGACTACAATCCTCGTCAGCTATCACTAACACCTCTTTGAATAATATACCCGCAAATAAAACCTCTTTCTATAAAAATGAATTAACTAAATTAGAAGTATGTGAGATTAAAGAGAATGTAAAAGCTTTGGAAAGTTGGTTACAACGAAAAGATGATAGAGGGAACTATACAGATGGAGGAAGAAAAAGAGAAATTATAGAGCAACTAAAAAAGCAAAAGAATAATTCGCGTTTCCATAAAGGGTGGGGAATGAATTCATCAATTTATAATGGAAAACAGTTATCAATAATTATACCAGCACAAAATGAAGAAGCGACGATTAAAGAAGTTATTCTTGAAGCAAGAAAAGTTGAACCGAAAGAAATAATTGTTGTCATTAATGGGTCAACAGATCAGACAGAAGTAATCGCTAAGCAATTAGGAGCAACCGTAATTGTTTATGAAGAAACATTAGGGCATGATGTAGGACGGGCAATTGGTGCAAAGGAAGCCACAGGGGATATACTTCTCTTTATTGATGCTGATTTTGCTATTCCAGCAAAAGATCTTCATCCGTTAACGCAGGCTGTTGCGGATGGGGTTGATATGGTTTTAAACGATTTAAATTTAAATCTTAGATTTCCTCTATATATTGTAAATTTATATAAATATATGTTGAATATTGCTTGTAATCGTAGAGATTTAGGGGTAGGATCTACAATTGCTGTTCCCCATGCTATTAGTAGAAAATGTTTAGAGGGAATCGGATGGGACACTCTTCACACAGCGTGTGTTGCGCAAGTAAAGGCAATATTAGACGGGTATAAAGTCGAATGTGTCCATTTTGTAGATGTAATGAAACCAAATCGTATTCGTCCAAATGAGCACTTTGCAACAGTAGGACATCCACCAGCTGTATTGAGAATTACCGGCGATCATGTAGAAGGGCTTTCTTATTTACTAAAAAATAGGGATTTTAAAGATTTATTTTAATTTTGAAGCTACTTTATTAATCAGCTTGAAATAGCAATGAATAGAGTATGAGTTACGTATTGGAATGAAAACAAAATTTAAAAAATTACTTTTTTGGTTCAGGTGTAAGTGAAAAGTAAAAGCTTCTTCAAATACATGAAGAGGTTTTTACTTTTTTTATTTCAATTTATTTTAAGTATATAAAGTAAAGAGTAAATAAAGCGGTAACGATATTTTTATTTTTACATAAATTAATATTAGGTACAAGAAAGGAGGGAATACTTTGTCTTGCATCAATAAAAGTTGTTTTAACATTTGTTTAGAAACTAAAGTCAATCCAAATGGTGGAGCAGAAATATTCGTAAGGTGCAATGATGAATGTTCATCTAATTTTAATGTAATACCATTTATTGCATGTGTTTCTATTTCAGTAAAGGATGATTTGAGTTTTTTAGTTGATTTAGATAGTTTAATAAAACGTTAATTTTCTAAAAATCTAATATTAAAATAATATATAATTTATAAAATTTAGTAAGAGAGTCGTGTCCAAATTTAACTAACTGCATATATTGTTACAAGAAAGGAGGGAGAGTTATGGCATGTACTACGAATAATGTTTGTTTAGATGTGTGTCTTAAAATTACAATTACCCCTGGTAGTGGAATTGATGCAGTAGTGGATTGTGGGGGCGCATGTGGGACAAGTCCTACGATTGTAATTAGTCCTAGTGGATCAATTGTTATTACTTTACCATTAGTTGCATGTTTCTCAATTACACTAAATGATGATTTAAGTGTTGTATCTTCATTAACAAGCCTCTCTTTTCAAACTTCGTAAGAAGATACAGAAATGAAAAGCCTGCCTTCTACTTTTCTTTTGAACTGATGTAAAAATAAAAAAGATGGTTACAAACCATCTTTTTTATTCTGTCATATATTAAAAATGGGATAACATATCATTTAGTAGGCAGGATGTATAATTAAAAGTACTCTTTTTGTTCGATCAGGTAAGAAATTGCTTCTATATGATCACCAATGATTTGTTGTGTTGCTAATGAAAGGTAACCTTTCTCAGAGAAGTGTTTTTCTGGTCGAACACGATTCATTTTATCAACGTCGACAGAATGGACATTTTGCACATGGAAGCCTGCTAAAAGTGTTTTAACTTGACTTAAGGTTGGTGAAAGAAGGGAATCAAACCCAATTGTATGAATGCATTTTCGACTAAAAGCATGAGGGACAGCAATTGTGGAACCCATCCCTAGATCTTTTCGATTACATGCTAAGTTGATAGCATATTTACATGCGGTGACGATAGAATAGGGGAGACGATACATATAGTAGTACTCTAGTTTATTTAAAGCTAAGTCCGTACCATTTTGAATAGATTGTACAAATGGTAATAAATCATAACTAGAAATTAAAAAATCTCCATCTATAAATAATAATATGTCACCCTTTGCAAAAAAGGCACCAACAGCACGTCCCGTATCATTTCCAAGTGCTTCTTCGTAACTAATAACTGTTGCACCGCAACCCTTCGCCAATTCCTCTGTTTTATCTGTTGATCCATTAACAATAACGATAATTTCTAAAGGTTTTAATTTCAGTACCTCAAAAATGACAGATTCTATCGTTTTTTCTTCATTTTGAACAGGGATAATAATTGATAATTGTTTATCTCCATAAGTATTTGAATAAAACTCTTTACCTGTAATTATTTTTGGAATAGAACTTTGTTCACTGTTTTGAAGCCCTAAAATAATATCCCGCTTTCGATTACTATCGGTATAGTTTCCTCTTTGATCTCGCAATATATTGATCCAATTTGCAATGGCTTCAAGATGATAATGAATGAGTTGAGTTGAAGGAAAAAAGGGAACTTGAGGGATAGGAATGTTTAATTGATCGCAAATCCGAAAATTATGTTCAATAATTTTCATTTGGGCCAATATTGGATTTGATAAACTATCTGGAGTAATTACCTCAAGCACTTCTATTGTCATTGCATAGGGAGGAAATAATAAGGAGTTAATATTTAAATCTGGGCGATGAAAAAAATGATTCGTAACTTGCTGCCAAATCATTGCTATATTTGGCTGTTGTTTTTGATAAAAAAAATCATCTAAATTATTTAATACGACGTCAGCAGATCCATTTCGTAATGGTTGAAGAAATTGTATAAGTGAGGAGGGGGGAATCATGTAATTTTCATCTAAAAATAAGAGGTACTGCCCCTTTGCTTTTTTTGCGCCAATTACATAAAAATTAGTAGGTTCTATCGGTTCTTCTAGTGTAATAATTTCAAAATTGTAGGAATCTGCACTCTCAATTGAATCCTGAGTATGTCCGTTAATAGTAAGGATAATTTCTAAAGGCTGTAGTTGTTCACATGCTTCCAAAATTTTAGGTAAATTTTTTATTTTATGTTGTATGGGGATAATAATAGAAATTGAATTTTTACACATAAGCAGTCTCCTTTTTAATCAGAGGTAGTTGTTAATAAGATTAGATAAAATAGGAGATATATTTTCTTTTTGTTATAAGCATAACAATCATTTGTTTTTATCAGATTCACAATTTTCATTACTTGAATTAGAGTTTTTATTTATTCCAGAAGCGAGTAAATTATTGAGAACACTAAGGTCTAATTGCATAGGGATGGAATTTTCGGATGGAGTTTTCTCATTTTCTTTTTTTGTAGCTAATATAGTCTTTATATTTTTAATTTCTTTATATTGTTTTAAGGTAATGAAAAATCCAGAAATAATTAAGAGAAAAGAAACAGTAGTAAGTAAAAGTATTATTTCCAACATAAAAGAGCCTCCTTTAAAACTATAATAATATTATAGTTAAATGTAATAAAACAGAATTCGAGCTAATGAGTTCACTTTTTAAATATATGCAAATCTTAAGTAAAAGTTACTGATTTCTAAGTTAGAGAAATCAATTATAGAAACGTTATAAATATAAATAAATGAAAGGTTCATTTGTAGTGTAAAGATATATATTATATAGCCTAAACTTCATTTTATAAAAAGTTAAATAGGGTGTAAATTTATACAAAAAGAGCATTTAATTGGACAAATAATTAATTATGTGAAATAATAATAATAGAAAAGGAGACGTTGCTTTTCCTTAAGTGCTTCGAATTAATTTTATTCAATAAGAGAAGGTGTGCTTAAAGAAGTTAAATTAAAAAAGGAGCTGTTTTATTATATGCAACAAAATAATGATTTAAATTTTGAACCTCAAGACGTTAATATTGTCAATCCTAAGCAAGCCAGGAAAGCAGTAATTGCTACTGGTATAGGGAATGCAATGGAGTGGTTTGACTTCGGATTATACGCGTATTTAGCGGTTATCTTAAGTCAGTTATTCTTCTCAGGTGTTGATAATAGTGGATTGCAACTTGTACTTACATTCGGTACATTTGCAGCAGCCTTTCTCGTTCGACCAATCGGAGGTGTATTCTTTGGTAGAATAGGAGATAAGTACGGCCGAAAAATCGTGTTAAGTACTACTATTATTTTAATGGCACTTTCTACATTATTCATCGCATTACTACCAACCTATGAACAAATTGGTGTATGGGCACCAATACTACTTTTAGTTGCCCGAATGATTCAAGGCTTCTCTACAGGCGGCGAATATTCAGGTGCAATGGTTTATATCGCAGAATCTTCTCCAGATAAAAAGCGTGGTATACTCGGTAGTGGTCTTGAAATTGGAACACTCTCAGGTTACATTGCTGCATCGGTAATTGTTACCATTTTGACGTTATTGTTAACAGATGAGCAAATGCTCAGCTGGGGCTGGCGTATTCCTTTCTTAGTAGCTGCACCAATTGGTTTGGTCGGTTTATATTTACGTCGTCATCTAGATGAATCTCCAATCTTTGAAGAGATGGAAAAAGCACAAGAAGAATCTGAAGACAATGAACAATTTTCATTTATGGATATTATGAAATATCACAAAAAAGACTTCTTATTAAGCACAGTAATTGTCGCCTTCTTTAATATTACGAACTATATGATTCTTTCGTATATTCCTTCTTATCTAACTCAAGTACTTAAAGTCAAAGAAACAACTGGCTTATTAATTATTTCTATTACGATGGCACTTATGATTCCACTAGCACTTTATTTCGGTAAATTAAGTGATAAAATTGGTAATAAACGCGTCGTGCAAATCGGCTTACTCGGTTTAACTGTATTTGCAATCCCAGCATTTTTACTAATAGGTAACGGACATATTGCAGCTATATTTGCAGGTATTTTCGTATTAGGTTTCTTCTTAAGTGTGTACGAAGGAACATTACCTTCGTTATTACCATCACTATTTTTCACCGATGTACGTTATCGAGCACTTTCGATCTCATTTAATATTTCTGTATCAATATTCGGTGGAACAACACCACTCGTATGTTCATACTTAGTTCATGCAACCGGTAACCCGCTTGCACCGGCATTTTATTTAGCGGGTGTAAGTATTATTGGATTAGTTGTGTTTAGTGTACTATTCGTTACAACATCAGGACGTGCGCTAAAAGGTTCATATCCTACAGTAGAAACGAAAAAAGAAGCACACCAAATTGCTAAAGAAGACCCTGAAGAAACACTTTGGTGGCATGAAGAGTCATTAGAAATTGAAGCAGGGAAAAACGCTTCAATTTAAAAAGTAACGTAGAAGTACAAAAAGACTCCTATGAAAATAGGAGTCTTTTTATTGTGTTATTTCTTTCTTTTCTTCAAACTCTTCTGATATGCATAGAGCTTATTGATCTCTTCCTTAAATTCATGTAACTGTACGGTATTTTCCTCATTTGAATAACGCACTGTATTATAAGCATCTATAATAATATGACTCTCAATATTTACATCTTCTTCACTATTTATTCTTTCTAACCATGCTTCAATAGGTTCTCCTCGGTTTCTATTTAAAGGAGGAATTAATTTACTCTCCAGTTTAAAAATCTCTTTTCGAATTTCGTTTTGTGGCGGTTTGTTTCGTTTCAAACGTTTTTGGCTCATTCCTTCTTTATCAGTAATGATAGTAGATTCGAAGACAGGCATATTTGGTAAACTGAATTGTTTTCGTCTTTTTATTATTTTCCAAACGACGTAAATAGCAATAGCAGCACAAGCTATTATGGTCATGCTATTTATAAGAGTTGGATCAAAATCAGGAGGTGTTTTCCCATCTTCAATTTGTGGTTTTAAGAGATGCCCTTTACTTGCCCAAACTCCCTCAGTATCTTTCAATTCAGCTGCTATGAGAAATGGATTTATAACATAACCGACCCCTAATGCGACTACTTCTGTCATAAGACTAAAAATAAGACGAATAAAAGGGAAAACTAGAACAAGTATGGTACTCATTACAACAATTGTAATAATAGAAGCGAAACGTAATAATTGTTGATTACGATTAGCCCCAGTTAACCAAAAAGTAATCATAATGTGTAAAACTAAAAGTAATAGTTTCCACAAAGGCGGAAAGGGCGCATAAAATATAGCTGAAATACCAAACCAAACTATGCCGCCTAACGATTTTTGAACTGGATATCCAGGCCCGACTACATGTACGATAAAGAAGAAAAGCGGTAACATAATTGTGCTAAATAGCGAAAAAGGGAGAAAGATAAAACAACCAATTATTTGAGTCATTAATAGCATGACAAAACCTGTTGTTTTTTTCTTCATGAATGTATGGATTAGAAATACACCAATATAGCCCGTTGCTAAAAATATAGCAACAGCAACAAGCTCATCTCTTTCCGTTAATAACGAAAGGAGGAGCAGCAGAATAAAGTCATTAACGTGATAGAGCCAAGTTTTCAAGCTTTTCCACCATCCCTTCGTTAGTAATGAGAAACGTAGGCTGAGAGAGAAGAGGGAGTTCATTTCTCTGTAAACCAATGTATATCATTGTAGACGATCGTTCTCTTTTTCTCTCTACATAATGAAGGAACCCTTGTTTCGGAAGCAACGTACTATCATCTGAAATACGTGCTAATTCCTCTAAAGATATTCCATAATGTGTTTGCCCTTCGTTTAATGGTAAATGCAGAGGACCACCTTCTGCTAATACACTAATAAATAATTCAAACGGTATTTGATGCTTCGTTGCGTATTGACAAATGTATGTAGCAAATGAAATAAGGTCTTCTATATTATCTTTCCAACCAAATCCGCGATCAGCAGCTAATGAAAGACAAATTGTCCAACTATAATTTTTAACAGGTTCATATTGCTTCGCCTGTAATTCCTGCATTTTAGCAGATGCTTTCCAATGGATAGAACGGAAAGACTCACGTTCATATCGTTTAACTCCAATAATAGATGTTTCATCATTGTAAAAAGAAAAATTCGTTCGATAAGATCCGTTTAAAAGTTGCTGAAGTTCTTGTAAACCTGCTACTTCTTTAGGAGAAGGGTACACAATAATTTCAGTCCGTAATTTATCAAAAATGGGTAAATGTACAGTTAAAAGGTGAAAAGGATCTTTCAAGACACATTCGAACTGTTCAATTTGAAACACACCACGCTTCGTTGCGATTAATGTTAAATCCCACTTTTGCGCTGAATGTGCAGGTTGTGAAAACGGGAAAGAAAATAGCGTTTTTGATATTTGTTCAATCCCTTGATCTTTTTGTGGGAGAAGGGACGGATTTAAATGAAAATAACAAACACCGTTAACGAGTGGTATATTTGCTCCGTTTTTTAAATGAATGAAAAACTGTCCAGGTTCATCAGGAAAAAGCCGAGTTGTTTGTTTCTCGTTTATCACTTGAAACTTTTTCTCTATGTAAGCGACATATTTATAAATGAAAATCGCAAATAAATAGTAGATGAAAAAGAGAAACATAATAATTCGTTGCGGCATAAAAAATGTAAATAGTATAGCGCCTGGGACAGTTAGTTGAATAATATGGAGTTGGAAAAATAACGGTACAGTTACAACGCGCTGTCCATTCATGCTTGCTCAATCTCCACTGGTACGTCAACTTCTTTTAAAATCCTCTGCATAATTTCATTTTTTGTCGTACGTAATGCGCCTTCCATTGATAAGACAATGCGGTGCTTCCAAACGGAAGGAACTAAAAATTGTATATCTTCAGGCGTGCAATATTCTCTTCCGCGTAAAAAGGCTAACGCTTGAACTGCACGCACTAAGGAAAGTGTAGCACGTGGACTTACACCGTTAGCGATGTAATTATGATTTCTTGTAGCATGAGCAAGTTTAATAATGTAATGTTCTAACGGTTCAGATACGAAAATTTCTTTTACACGCTTCTGTGCTTCTAAAATGTCTTCTAAAGAAATAACAGATTTGACGCTTTCTAACGGCGTATCGTTGCGGAAACGACGCATCATTTTTAACTCATCTTCGGGATCAGGATAACCAATTGAAATGGTCATTAAAAAACGATCAAGCTGTGCATCTGGAAGAGGAAACGTTCCTTGTGATTCAATTGGATTTTGCGTCGCAATAACAAAGAACGGTTTTGGAAGAAGAGTAGACTGTTTTTCAAGTGTTACTTGTCGTTCCTCCATAGCTTCTAATAAACTAGACTGTGTTCTCGGCATAGCGCGGTTAATTTCATCTGCAAGTAATATATTGGTCATAACTGGTCCAAGTCTTAACTCAAATCCACTCGTTTTCGGATTAAAATATTCAATACCTGTTACATCACTCGGAAGTACATCCGGTGTAAATTGGACGCGAGAAAAATTACCACCTATACTTTTAGATAGTGTTTTCGCAAGTAACGTTTTCCCCGTACCAGGCACATCCTCAAGCAGTACATGTCCATCAGCAAGCAATGAAACGAGTAATAAATCTATAACATTTTCTTTACCGACAAAAACTGATCCTATGTTTTCTTTCAATTTATTTATCATATGTATCATTCCTTTCAAAATATAAACGGATATTTCTATATTTTAACAAATTATTCAGAAAATTTATATGATTTTTCAATTCAAAGAAATAAATATCCGGTTATTAAATTATACTTGCATATTTTGGAATGTAGTTATACAATATCGATATACGATGTATCGCGAGTGGATATATCAGGAAGCGATGTATCGGAGGTGGTTATAATGAATGCGAAAGCGAAAAAATATATTCCGTTAACAGAGGCGACATATTACATATTGTTATCACTAGTGAAACCAATGCATGGTTACGGAATTATGCAAATGGTAGAAGAGATGACAAATGGAGAAGTAAAGCTCGGTCCAGGTACTTTATACGGGAATACGACGAAGTTATTAAAAGAAAAAATAATTGTTGAAGTTGCCTCTACAGATAGAAAGAAGTGTTATGAGTTAACGCCACTTGGTAGAGAAGTGTTAGAGCTAGAGTATAACAGGTTGCAGAGATCTGTAAGGAATGGGAATAGTATATTAGGGGAGTGAATGGAAGATGGAGACAAAAAGGGTATTTAAGTTTTTTACGGCATGGAATTTAGAAAAAGAAGAAGCTTTTTTACGAAAGATGCATCAACAAGGTTGGGCATTACAAAAATATAATTTAATGTATACGTTTAAGAAAACTGAGCCAAAAGATGTAATATACAAAGCTGATTTTAGATTAGTTTATAGAGATTCGAAAGAACAACGACAAGAGTATTTCGAAATATACGAAATGTCAGGTTGGAAACGCGTAACAAGTTTCACAAGATGGAATTATTTTTGTAAAGAAGTAGAAGAAGTAAATGAATTGCCTGATATTTACTCAGAAAAGGAGACGAGGATACAAAAACTAAATGAGTTATTACTATTCCTTGTTATTATATCAGCAAGTATATTACCATCAACTTATAACCTATTTTTAAGCCCGATGGAATCAAGAGTGCCAATGTGGGCGAAAGCTATGACGGGTCTTACAGGTTGTATGTGGATATACTTCTTTATAAGAATCTCTTGGAAAATTAAGGAATTAAAAAGTGAAATATTATAATAAAAAGTAGAGTTAAAAAGAAGTTGATGTTGTAGGGAAATCCAGGATCAACTTCTTTTGATTCTATATAATTGTATTTTTGTTCACTCTTTTTTATATAATAAAAATCTGTATAAAGGCACAGAAGTAACAGTTATGAAGACACACATAACCCAAAAATAATAAATGAAGAAAAAACGATCCATATTGAGGATCAAAAAATAAAAGATGACAAAGAAGGTGTGGGGTGTAATTTATAATAAGAAAGAAAAACATTTTATGATTACCATATTAAATCGATAAACCCCCTACAAAAAATCGGTAGGGGGTAATAATAATATTTAAGAAAAAGATTGATTTTGCGCAGGTTTAATAAATTGCTCCGGGTTTTCAACAAGTCCGCATACAGCGCATTGGACGCGGTAAGTTGGTCCTTGATAGGCCATATGAAAAGTATTCATATTTTCATTTGTGTATTCTTCTTCTACTTGACCAGTTTGTGGATTTAACTTGACTGGTTTTACTTGTTGCTCAAGAATATTAAAGCGAGTACGGTTCGTTTTACAACTTGGACATAGCATTGGTTCCATATGTATACACCTCCATTTGTAGCATTTCTTAAATTCTTTAATTTTATGCAAGCAAAAAACTTTCTCAATATAAATAGGTATTTAATGTATTTAAAATTCAGAAAAAATAAAATATAATAAGAGTACGAACTGGTTATGTCCAAACCAAATCTCCTGTTTTATGCCAATAAGCTGGGAGGCCGAGAAATCGGCCTCATTTTTTTGTGCTCGTTACTATAGGAAACAAGGTTTTTATGAGACTTTTGTCGAAATTTTAGGGATGGATATAAAGGGGGATGTAAAATGAATTTAAAAATGAAGTATATCATTTTATATGTAGAAAAGTTTGAAGAATGTTTAAAGTTTTATAAAGATATTTTACAGTTACCTATAAAAGCAGAGCATGGTACATATATTGAATTTAATACGGGAACTACCATATTAGCGATGAATACCCGGCAAGACGTAAAAGAATTAACAGGATTACCACTTACAGAAGGCGAGTTACAATCTTCTCATTTTGAATTGGGATTCGTTGTCGAAAATGTACAAGAAACAATTGAGCAATTTAGAGAGCAAGGAATTAAGATTTTAGTTGAACCAATTGTGAAACCGTGGGGACAAACAATTGCATACATTGCCGATCCAGATGGGAATTATATTGAAATTTGCAGTTCATTAGAATAGAAGGAGAAAAAGTGATGGGGTTTCCGAAACTAGAAACAGAACGTTTACAATTAAGAGAACTAACACTGTTAGATGCAGAAACGATGTTCCGTTATTTTTCAAAAGAATCTGTTATACGTTATTTCGGAATGGATTCTTTCGAAAATATTGAGCAAGCGAAAACGACGATTCAAACGTTTAAAAATCGTTATGAAGAGGGCAGTGTATTTCGCTGGGGAATAGAGAAAAAAGGGACGGGCCAATTAATCGGAACGTGCGGATTTCATTTAGTAAACAGGCATCATAAGCGAGCTGAAATCGGTTATGAATTAGACGATACATTTTGGGGACAAGGGTATGCAACGGAAGCGTTACAGGCGATTTTAACTTACGGATTTGAAACATTGCAACTTATAAGAATTGCTGCTGTTGTATATGTAGAAAATAAAGCTTCTCAAAAATTATTAAGTAAAGCAGGGTTTCAAGAAGAAGGTTTACTTCGAAAACATATGATTCAAAATAGAATTGCTCATGATACGATTTTATACTCGTTATTAAAAGAAGAGTGGAAGAAATAATGAGTACGAGTGAAATTATAAATGTCATGAAGAAACATAAAGAAAATAGGTTCATTTT
The DNA here is from genome assembly GCF_054823925.1 of Bacillus sp. F9_6S_D1_P_5. Classification (NCBI taxonomy): domain Bacteria; kingdom Bacillati; phylum Bacillota; class Bacilli; order Caryophanales; family Bacillaceae; genus Bacillus; species Bacillus sp. F9_6S_D1_P_5. The sequence continues at coordinate 78,407 of NZ_JBTREW010000018.1, forward strand.
AGGTATAGATGGCTTAAGTCGATCAGGAAAAACAACATTTGTAACAAACTTAAAGGAAAATATGAAACAAGAAAGCGTTCCGTTTCATATTTTCCATATGGATGATCACATAGTAGAGCGTAATAAACGCTATGACACAGGATTTGAAGAATGGCATGAGTATTATTATTTACAATGGGATATTGAGTGGCTTCAGCAGAAGTTTTTTCAAAAGTTACAAACCGAAACAAAACTGAATTTACCGTTCTATAATGATGTGGCAGATTCATGCCAAATGAAAAAAGTACAGATTCCCATAGTAGGTGTAATTGTAATTGAAGGTGTTTTTTTACAACGAAAAGAATGGAGAGATTTCTTTCATTATATAGTGTACTTGGATTGTCCAAGAGAGACACGGTTTCTGCGGGAAAGCGAAGAGACTCAACAGAAACTTTCGAAGTTTCAAAATAGGTATTGGAAAGCAGAGGATTATTACTTAGAAACGGAATTACCGAAGGAGCAAGCGGATTTAATCATACAATGATTGGAAATTAGAAGGTGAACAGAATGAATATTTTATGGGATTTTGATGGTACGTTATTTGATACGTATCCAGTTTATACAAAGATTTTTTCTCAAGTTTTAGGGAAGGAAATAAGTGAAGAAGAAATCTATGCAAAGTTAAAGATTTCATTTTCACATGCAATTAATTATTATGAAATAACTAAAAAACAATTGAGTGAAATTGATGTATTAGAGAGTCGCATTATGATAGAAGATATAAAACCATTTGAAAAAGTGGAAGAGGTTTTAAAGTTTGCCGATAAAAATGTAATTATGACTCATAAAGATAGAGCTGGGGTATTATCTATATTAAATCATTACGGATGGGACAAATACTTCGTAGACATGGTTACAATTGACGATGGTTTCCCCCGAAAACCGAACGCTTTATCTTATGATTATTTGCATAAAAAGCACAGTATTCATCTAGCTATTGGAGACAGGGAGTTAGATTTAATACCTGCAAAAGAATTAGGTATTTCAACATGTATGTTTCAAGGGAATTGTGATGTAGCGGATTATTCTTTATCACATTACTCGGAATTTTTTAAGATAGTGATGGATAGAGAGGTTATTTTATAAAAAAATTAAATAAAACCTCTACTTTCAAGAGAAAAGTAGAGGTTGTTTTCTATGCTTAATAAAAACGAAAGAAAATAAATTAAATACTTTCAAGAATTTAGAAGGAGCTTGGCATAATGATTTGAAATATATGTTTATAGATAAATTTATAAATAAGAAGATTTCTATAAAGCGAGTGATCACATGAGTATTTTTATTTTAGAAGATGATGTCATACAAGCGCAGCAAATAAAGCGGCTAGTTGAAGAGATTTGCGAGAAATATATGTTGCCTTTTGATTTTATAGAGGTGACTAGTAAAAGTGAAAACATCATTACTAACATTCCTAAGGCGAAGTATGTTCCAATCTATTTTTTAGATATAGAGATAAAAAGAGAAGAGCGTAAAGGGTTACAAGTGGCACAAGAGATACGAAAGTATGATACGCAAGGAATTATTGTTTTTGTAACGACGCATTCTGAATTTGCACCTATTTCATATCAATACATGGTATCAGCTTTAACTTTTATTGATAAAGGGTTGCCATACGAGGAGAGGCGTAACGTTTTTGAACAATGTTTACTCCAATATGAAGCGCGTAATAAGCACATCATTCCATCTGATGATTTTATCGTTGAAAATAGTAATGCGACTGTACGGGTTCCTTTTCATGAAGTTGAATATGTTATGACCGATGAACCACACCGTTTAGCATTAGTGACGTTAGATCGAATCGTTTCTTTTTACGGGACTTTAAAAGAAATTGAAATAATAGATGAACGTTTATTTCGTTGTCATCAATCATATATCGTGAATACGAAGCAAATGTCTGCTTATGATGCGAAGCAGAAAATGATAGTTTTAAAAAGTGGGAAACGCATTCCAGTATCACGGCGTTTAGTGAGTAAAGTACGTAACATGTTAAAGGGTGAGATGTAATGTATATTTATGATTTATTTGCAATACTGCTTACTAGTATGAGCCATACGTTTTTATACATTCAATTAATCCGGTACAATAGATTGTCATATAGAATGTTAATAGCTTTAAGTGCGGTATTTATTATTTTACTTGCGATTGTCGTAACAGTAACGAGATATCCAGAATTGAATAGTACGATTGTGTTATTTTTAATAAGTTTAGGACTAATGCAAAATGAACTAAAACTTAAGCATAATGTATATTTTGCACTAGTGAGCATGGTTATTATAACGTTAGTAAAGATGTTGCTTTTCGATTTAGGAATGAAAATCTTTATGTTAACGCCATTTAATTTATATTTATGGACGGGTAGCATAATTCATCTTATCGTATCGACAATTACTTTTATAGGTATTTTTGTAGCTCGCAAAAGAATCCGAAAAATTGCTCAATATATAGTAGGTAGTCCGCTATACTATGTAACTTATATATTATTAATTGCCGGATTTATTATTGAACTAATCTTAACTCAACCATCTTCTGCGCTATTAGCACAATTAAATCAACAATACAGTGAAGTAAGTTATATTTCAGCGATTATTATATTTTTATTATTACTAATCATTATGCTAATAAGCTCACACTTATCAAAAGAAAAGTTACGAGAAGAGCATGAAAAACGTTTAGATAAAGAGTTATTAGATTATGTAGAGAAATTAGAGGATATGCACGATGAGCTTGCTAGTTTCCGTCATGATTATATGAATGTATTACTATCGTTAGAAGAGGGCATACGTACAAAAAATGTGAAGGAAATTGAGCAAGTGTATTATGACGTTATAGCTCCTACGTTAAAAACAATAAATGATCATGAACTTGATATTGCGAAATTATCTCGCATACATATTCCTGAAGTGAGAAGTGTATTAAGGGCGAAAGTTGGCACTGCCCAGCAGCAACAAATTAAAGTAATGCTTGATATACCGGAGAACATTGAAAGTGTTTCGATGACGATTATTTCATTTATTCGCATCATTTCAGTTTTAGTAGACAATGCAATTGAAGAAGCGGTGCATAGTGAGGAAAAGATATTGCAAATCGCATTCTTTGAAATGGACGCACGACAATATTTTATTGTGCGTAATAGTTCAAAGAGTGAAGAGATTGATTTGCAAAAAATTTATGAGAAAAACCATTCAAGTAAAGAAGGAGCGAGAGGATACGGGCTATTCTCATTAAAACGGATTATGGATAAAACAAATAACGCGACGTTAGAAACAACTTATGTAAGTCCTTATTTCACGCAAACATTCATATTAAAAGAGATGAAATGACCATCTATGATGAAAATGAAACCGAATAGGAAAGAACTACATACTTCCTTCACTCGTTTATATACACTTTAAGTAAGAGGTGAAGCGAGATGAATGGTCTTATTTTTACAACAATGATTAGCTTTGGTTTACCGCTTGTAGCACTTTTATATGCTGTTTGGAAGAAACGCTCTATTCCATATATGTTAGGTGTATTGGCTTTTGTTGTATCACAAATATTGATTCGCATACCAATACTGAATTATGTAAATGGAACTAGCACTGATTTTCAAATGTTTTCTGTTATGCAGCCTGTCCTATTTGTACTTTTGCTTAGTTTATCAGCTGGAATATTTGAAGAAATAGCTCGTTTTATCGCAATGCGTTATTTTATGAAGCAACGAGATTGGCAGTCTGGTTTTTTATTTGGAGCAGGGCATGGTGGTATTGAGGCAGTGTTAATAGTTGGCATCCCGGTAATATCCCTATTATTGTCACAAACAGTCATTCAAAATGGTGACAGTTATTATTTCGGAGGTATTGAGCGCATGTTTGCGATGATATTGCATATTGGGCTTTCCTTCATTGTATTGCAAGCTGTCGTCCAAAAGAAATTTCGTTATGTTGTATATGCAATTCTCATCCATGGGACTGCAAATGCATTAGCTGTCATTATATCGCTATATGTACAAGGGAAAAGCGGGATCATTATGTCAGAAGTTTCAATAGCAATTTGTGCTTTACTCGTTTTTAGTTATAGTTTCATTTTAAAAAGAAAGGGTGTATTAAAATGAGAAGAATGTTACTTATTATGATAAGTGCCATTGCGGCGTTCGCACTCGCAGCATGTACCGGTAATAAAGTAGATGAAAGTACGTCAAAAAAGTTTATTCCAAAGGCGGAAGAGATTGTATCATTATTAAATGAAGCGAAGTATAAAGAAGTGCATGAAAAATTTGATAGTAAAATGAAAGCCGGATTACCAGAAGAAAAAATGAAAGATCTTACACCTGTAATAGAGAAAGCCGGTACGTTCGAAAAAATTGAGAAAAAATCGATTGAAGAAAAAGATGGTTTATACACTGTGATTCTTGTAGCGAAATATAGTAAGGAACAACGGACATATATTATAACTTATAATGACAAAGAAGAAATAGCAGGTTTATTTATTAAATAAAAACAGATACAGTGGAAGTCTCCGCTGTATCTGTTTTTTTGTTTTAACCAAATTATGGTTATTCATGCTAATATAAACACATAGCTATAGAGAGGGGTGGGTTAGTATGAAAACTGAAATAGTTCCTAAAAGGAAGTACAGTATAATAAGTTATATATCTTTACTCATCGGCATTTTATGTTTTTTGTTCGTTTTTATTACCCCGACAAGGATAGCGAATGCAGGTAATATAGTGGGAGATTATATTACAGTTGCCCTCACAGTAGCAGGTATTATACTTTCTGTCATTACGATGACGAAAAAAACGAGAAGAAGGGAATTGCTATTCTTTCATTCATACTGTCCTTATCATTCTTTATATTTTGGATCATTGCGATTATTTTAGTTTTGACTGGTCGAGTTAGTTTTGCGCCGTAATAGCGAAAAAAAGAGTCCTTCATACGAGAAGGACTCTTTTTATTCACTTTCTTCTGGTTGATATTCTAAAATATCGCCTGGTTGGCATTCTAATGCTTTACAAATGGCTTCTAAAGTTGAAAAACGAACTGCTTTTGCTTTTCCGTTTTTCAAAATAGAAAGGTTAGCCATTGTAATTCCAACCTTCTCCGAAAGCTCTGTTACGCTCATTTTTCTTTTCGCTAACATTACATCAATATTAATAATAATTGCCATATTATTCACCTCAGACCGTTAAATCATTTTCTGATTTTATATCTATCGCATCTTTTAATAGTCTTTGGAGAACGGCAGCAAAGACCGCGATTACCATTGAAGCAAAAATCATAATCATTCCAATAATAATAATGCCAGGGGCGTCATCTCTCTCTGCCACAAGATAGAAAAGTGGCAAACCTAATACATATAATACACTAATTGCTAGTGCACTGTACTTAATATTTTTTAAAGCTTTAACAGATAACTCTGAGAATGCGTTGTTCTTATCAATATAGTTTAAAAGCTTAAATGTTTGATACAACGCAAAATAATAAGGTATTGCTGTTGCGTATAAGTTGATAAATACAAGATATTTAATATATGCAATATCAGGATATAGTTCTGCAGCGAAATTTCCTATTTTAGGGACTAAAAAAATGCACATAGCAAGAACAGGGATACCCATTAGAATCACAGCTGTCTTTAGGAAGAGTGTTGATCCTTGTTTCATAAAAAGCACCTCATTTATTTAATATCTTATTAATTTACCATGAAATTTATTGTTTAACAATAAATTTTTATTTATTTCAGTTGGGGATTTATTGTTAAACAAGTTAATAATGAAAAATCTTCTTTATTAAGATAGATGAACTATAACGACATGTAATGAATGAGAAAGTTACGATTGTTAGCTTTATAAGAATTGGGAACTAATAAAACATATGTAGGTTGTGAAAAGTAAAGGAAAATCAGACCTTTGTATGTAAATGAATGTGAAATAAATGGAGGCGCAATAATGTCGGAATTAGCTTTAAAGATGAAGAGATTGTTGTTATTAGGAACAATCACAATAAGTATGTTATGTACTGAAAGTTTGGTGAATTATCATACAGTGGAAGCTAAAGTGAAAAAAGTAGAACGTCAACCGAAAAATGTAATCATAATGGTTATGGACGGAACGAGTTCTTCAGCAACTACATTAGCTCGCTTGTATAAAGGGAAACCACTTGCATTAGACGAAATGGTAACAGGAGGTGTTCGTACATATTCGGCTGAATCAGCTATAACAGACTCAGCCCCAGCAGCTACAGCTTTAGCGACGGGGAATAAATCGAATTCTGGATATGTAGGTGTATTACCTTCAATTGTAAGTTCACCTGGCTTAAAATCAATAAAAGAAGAGGACAAGTTACGGCCAGTTGCCAATGTTTTAGAAGGCGCCAAACGTACTGGCCGCGCAACTGGAATTGTTGCTACAGCTGAAATTCAGCATGCTACTCCTGCTGGATTCTCCGCTCACCATGTAAACCGCAAGCATTTTGACGTAATTGCGGAGCAACAAGTGTATCAAAATATAGATGTCGTATTAGGCGGGGGAAACGCGGCACTGCTACCTAAAAAAAGAAAAGATAGTGAAGATTTAGTAAAGGTGATTCAAGAGAAAGGATATGATTTTGTTGAAACGAAAGATGCATTATTGAACTCTAAATCTAATAAAATTTGGGGATCCTTTTCACATAATGCCTTAGCGTTTGATATGGATCGTGAAGCAACAAATCCAAAGCAACCAACACTTTCTCAAATGACTGAAAAAGCAATTCAAGTGTTATCAAAAGATAAAGATGGTTTCTTTTTGTTTGTAGAGGGAAGTAAGCCAGACTGGGCAGCTCATGTGAATGATCCAATAGGGATGATTAGTGATGTATTAGCATTTGATAATGCAGTTGCAGAAGCATTAAAATTTGCAAAAAATGATGAGAATACACTGCTTATCGCTTTAACTGACCATGGTAATAGCGGGATTTCTATTGGAAATACGAATACGACAAAAGGGTATAAAACAAAACCAGTGCATGCTTACATAGAACCATTAAAAAAAGCGAAAATGACACTCGAAGGTGCTACAGAAAAACTAAAAAATGATTTATCTAATAAAGAAGAAGTAGCTGCACTTTACGGTTTAAATAACTTAACTGAAGGTGAAAAGGAAAAATTGAAAGTTGTACAAAAGAAAACGGATATTGGTCCAATACTTACTACATTACTAGCTAACCGTGCAAATATTGGCTTCACGACAGGAGGGCATACAGGTGAGGATGTATTTTTATATTCTTACGGTCCTAAAAAGCCATACGGTTTGATCCAAAACACAGACGTTGCGAAGACGATGGCGAAAGCAATGGGTTTTAATTTAGAAGAAGTAACAAATAAGTTATTTGTAGAGAGTGAATCAGCTTTTAAACGAAAAGGAGCAACAGTAACAATAGATAATACGGATATAGCAAATCCAGTGCTTGTAGTAAAGCGAAAAAACGTAGAAGCTAAATTATTTGTTAATAAAAATATTATTCGTATCAATGGTAAAGAGTATGAATTAGGAAGCGTTGTAGTAAAGAGTAATGGAAAGGTTTATGTACCAGAAGAAGCAATTCATCTATTTAGAAAACATTCTCGTTAAAAAATTGCTAACCACTTACCATAGTTAGGGTAAGTAGTTGGCAATTTTTTGTTTGGATTAAACTTGTCTATATAAAAACTATCTTAGACGTAAGTAATTTGTAAGTAATGAGTAAGAAAAAAGAGATTTTTATAGTATAAAATATTTATTATATCTACTTTTAACACCTGATACTAATAGTGTGCTATAATATGAATTAGCAACAAAAAGGAAAGGAATTAAAACAATGACATTAGAAAATACTAAAAATTTAAAAAAACAAGTTGCTCCTTATGAAAAATCAACGATTAAAAAAAGTGTGTGGCAACTTATTAACACAGTCGTGCCATTTATTATTTTATGGTACCTTGCTTATAAAAGTTTGTCTGTTTCTTATTTGTTAGCATTAGTTCCATCTCTGTTAGCTGCTGGTTTTATGACGCGAATTTTCATAATTTTTCATGATTGTACCCATTATTCATTCTTTAAAAGTCGACCTGCCAATAGAATAGTAGGGACATGTATGGGTGTGTTAACATTATTCCCATTTGATCAATGGGGACATGAGCATGCTATTCATCACGCTACAAGTGGTAATTTGGATAAGCGAGGTACAGGAGATATTTGGACGCTTACAGTGGATGAATATGTAGCTGCGCCATTTAGACTTCGTTTAGCATATCGTTTATATCGCAATCCATTCGTTATGTTTGGATTAGGCCCGATTTATGTTTTCTTGCTTAAAAATAGATTTAACCGAAAAGGTGCTAGACAGAAAGAACGTATGAATACTTATTTGACGAATATAATAATCGTTGCTGTAGTAGCTATACTTTGCTGGGCAATTGGGTGGCAATCGTTTCTGTTAGTACATGGTACGATATTCTTAATAGCAGGTTCAGTAGGGATTTGGCTGTTTTACGTACAGCACACATTCGAGGATTCTTACTTTGAAGAAGATAAAGATTGGGAATATGTGAAAGCGGCCGTGGAAGGAAGTTCATTTTATAAACTTCCAAAAATCTTGCAATTCTTAACTGGTAATATTGGATTCCATCATGTTCACCATCTAAGTCCAAGAGTACCTAACTATAAATTAGAAGAGGCACACAATAATACGCTTCCGTTAAAAAATGTACCAACAATTACTCTTGCTACAAGCTTACGTTCACTTCGCTTCCGTCTTTGGGATGAGAAAAATAACAATTTTGTTAGCTTTAAAGATGTCAAAAATATAATTAAAAATAATGTTTCTGTTCGGGTGAAATCGGAACTATAATTTCATCGGCTATAAAACTCCCCTTAATCATTTTTGATGTAAGGGGAGTTTTTGTTATATATAACTGATATCGAGGACGATGTGTACGTATAAATTTAAGGATACGGTAATTATATTATGTAAACAAGATAAATCATCATAATTTTTTATTATTGTGAAGGATATCGTACATATATAATGGTAAGCAGAAGGTGGACGATAGAAATTATTAGAACAGAAATAACGTAATAAAATAATTCTTTCAAAAGGAAGGGGACATGAAAGATGATGAAATTACAAGGAAAATACAATGAAGCGAAAGTATTTACGAATAACGTTGATGAGACTGCGACTAGGCAGATTATTGATCTTTGTAACCAAGAATTCGTAAAGGATAGTCAAATTCGTATTATGCCAGATACACATGCAGGAGCAGGTTGTACGATTGGGACAACAATGACAATACAAGATAAAATTGTTCCTAATCTTGTAGGGGTAGACATTGGGTGTGGGATGGAAGTTGTTGTGATTGATAAGAAAAAAGAAGAAATTAATTTCGATTGTTTAGACGAAACAATTCGTAAATTCGTTCCAAGTGGTTTTCGTATACGAGATAAAGAACATCGATTCTCAAAAATGATTGATTTTGATGATGTGAGAGCTCCATTTACATTACAACGCGCTCAAAAAAGTATTGGTACACTTGGGGGAGGAAATCATTTTGTCGAATTGAATGAGGACGATAAAGGTAAAGTATATATTGTCATTCATAGTGGTTCACGTAATTTAGGTAAACAAATAGCAGAGTATTACCAAAACTTCGCATATGAACAACTCATTGATGTTACATCAATGAAGGCTGAGATTATTAAGAGATTAACTGAAGAAGGGAGAGCAAAAGAAATACAAGAAACTTTACGAGGAATTCAGAAGCCTAATATTCGTAAAGAACTAGCTTATTTAGAAGGAGAAGGATTCAAAGATTATATGAATGACATGAATATTGCCCAAAAGTATGCTGCGTTAAATCGTAAAGCAATGATTAATGAAATTGTTACGAAAATGGACTGGAAAATTACGGATCAATTTACTACAATACATAACTATATTGACATGGAAAATATGATTCTACGAAAAGGTGCTATTTCAGCTCAGAAAGATAAACGAGTCATTATTCCAATTAACATGAGAGATGGTTCAATTATTGCATTTGGTAAAGGTAATCCAGACTGGAACTTTTCAGGTCCGCACGGGGCAGGACGTATTATGAGTCGTAAGAAGGCTAAAGAATCATTGAGTCTAGAGGGATTTCAAAATACGATGACAGAGGTGTGGACTACATCGGTGGTAGAGAGCACAATTGATGAGGCACCAATGGTATATAAGCCAATGGATGAAATTATCGAAAATACGAAAGAAACAATAGATATAAAGCACATTATTAAGCCATTATATAATTTTAAAGCGAATTAGAATGATAGAAGACCGCACATGAAGTGAAAGTCATGTGCGGTCTTTTATATATAAGTATAGTATTACATAGTCTCGCTAATTTTACTTTCACTACGAGTGTTAGTAGCAATTCTTTTCTTAACTTTAAAGTGATAGTATGTGTAGCAGAAGATGATAAATGGTACAGTGCAATAGATTCCAAGTCGTTGTTCAGGAATAAAGATAAGACTGATTAATATAATGCCATACAATCCAAAACCAAGAATAGGTACAAGTGGATAAAGTGGAGTTTTAAATTTTAAGTCTTCTAATCTTCCACCGTCTGCTAAATAATGTTTACGGAAAAAGAATTGAGAGACACAAATTGACATCCAAACGATGATTGTAATGACGCCAGAAATGGAAATTAACCATAAGTAAACCGTTTCAGCAGCTACAACGCTTGTCAAAAGAGAAAAAGCAGAAATAGCGATCGTCATAATTAAAGCGTTTAAAGGTATTCCGCGCGATGACAATTTCTTTAAAAAGGCTGGAGCCATTTCATTTTTTGATAATGACCAAAGCATGCGGGTTGCAGCGTACAGTCCAGAGTTTGCAACAGAAAGAACAGCTGTAAGAATAACAAAGTTCATAATATCAGCTGCATATGGAATACCAATATTATCAAAAACAGCAACGAACGGGCTTTTTGTTAATCCTGCTTCTTCCCAAGGAATTAAAGCAACGAGTACAAAGATTGCTAAGACGAAGAAAAACATCGTGCGCCATATAATATTTCTAATAGAACGAGGTAAAGTTTTTGCTGGATCTTCACTTTCACCTGCTGCGATACCGACAAGTTCAGTACCTTGGAAGGAATAATTAACTGTAACCATAGTTAATAGAATAGCTGCAAGCCCATTTGGGAATAAACCGCCATGATTTACGAAATTTGATAATAATGGGGCTGGTTCGTCGCCTTTTAAATCAATAAAACCGAACATAGCGGCGCCACCAAGGATAATAAAAGCTATAATGGCAGATACTTTTATGCTTGAAAACCAAAATTCTGTTTCTGCATAACTACGAGCAGATAATGCGTTAATAGTGAAGATTGTAACACCAAATATTAAACACCAAACCCAAACAGGAATATCAGGGAACCAGCGCTGCATTGTAATGCCGGCCGTTGTAAATTCAAGACCGGTCGTATTTGCCCAGCTTAACCAATATAACCATCCGATTGTAAATCCAGTTGCAGGATTGATGAACTTAGTTGCATATTCCTGAAAAGAACCTGAAACAGGCATAGCTACAGCAAGTTCACCAAGACAAAGCATAACGAAATACATTAATAATCCACCAGCCATAAAGGCAAGTACGGATCCACCAGGTCCAGCTTGACTTATAATAAAGCCAGATCCGTTAAATAACCCCGTTCCAATCACACCACCGAGTGCAATCATGAATAAGTGTCTACTTTTCATCGTACGTTTTAATTCATTGTTTGTATTGCTTACTTGCGACATTGTTTTCCTCACTTTCGTAGTTGATAGAATAAAGTTTGATGTTTTTCCGTATTGTGGAATATATTCCGTGATGTGAAATCTTGTTATAATTTTCAGATAATTAAAAGGAAAAGTCAATATTTTTTTGTTCGCGCTTTCAATTTATTATTAGCAACATATTTTTATTTTTAGAAAATTGAATAAATAGATTGATTTCATTTTGAATTTTTGATAAATTGATAGGTAATTGAGCGTACTAGCATATTACAAGTCAAGTTGAGGTGAGTTATGGTACAGTCCATTGATCGAGCGATAAGTATAATAAAGTTGTTAAATTCTACTAATGAAAAAGAGTATTGGGCTATTTCTGATATAGCGGACAGAACACATCTCCCAGTTAGTACAGTACATAGATTACTTAATTCTCTAATCGAGCATGGGTTAGTTACGCAAATTTCAGAAACGAAGCAGTACAAAATTGGGCCAATGTGGATGGAAATAGGATTACGACAATTGGAGAAAGTAGACTACAGATCAGTTGCAAGAGAAGTGATGAAACGTTTGGCTACTGAAGTAGAAGAAAGTGTGTATTTGAATATTCCAAATGGAACACATTCTATTATTATTGAAAGGATTGATAGTCCTTTAACAATTCGAGTTATCGATAATCTAGGAGAACAGATTCCACTTTCAATTGGTGCTGCAAATAAAACAATGCTTGCCAATATGAAAACGAATGAAATGGAACATATTGTAGAACAGTTGCTTTCTTCTTTACCAGAACAAAAGCGCATTCTTTTAGAGCAAATAAAGCATATAAGAAATGAAGGATATGCGGTAAGTTATGGTGAAAAAACAGAAGGGACGGCTTCAGTCGCTGCACCAATTATCGGATTTAATCATAAAGTAGTAGGAGCATTAAGTGTTGGGTTAATTAGTCATCGCATTAATGATGATCGACTATCTTTTCTTATTAGTAAGGTAAAACAAGCAGCTCATGAAATATCAATAAAAATCGGCAGTACATCAGAACTATAATTTTGATAACTGTCGTCATTTTTTATTCATATACTGGAATTCATTTTCATAATGCGGAAAAATAGGGGGATTTATATGTCAAAGTGGCAATCAAAAGAACAATTGATTCAATTATTAAGTAGTCTAGTTGAAATTCCTAGTATTACAGGTACAGAAGCTGAAGTAATATTGCCAGACTTTGTTGTGGAACAATTATCTGATTTACAGTACTTCAAAGAAAACCCGCATCATTTGCAAAAAAATCCGACGGGGGACGGACGATATTTTGTTACAGCGCTCGTAAAGAAAAGCGATTGTACAAAAAATACCGTAATTCTAGTTAGTCACTTTGATGTTGTAGATGTACAAGATTACGGAGTGTGGAAAGAGGATGCATTCAATCCTAAAAAGTTAACGTCTATGTTTTATTCTCATAAAGATGAACTACCAGGCCATGTACGTGAAGATATAGAACAAGGAGATTGGCTATTTGGTAGAGGAACAATGGACATGAAATGCGGCCTCACGTTACAAATGGCAATGATTGAGCAGGCCTGTGAAGGAAGATTTGATGGAAATGTTCTTTTATTAGCCGTTCCAGATGAAGAAGTAAATTCGGTGGGGATGAGGGCTGCTGTTCCAAGATTACTTGAGTTAGCAAGAGAACATGATTTAAATTATAAAACAGTTCTAAATTCAGAGCCTATGTTTGCAAGACACCCTGGTGACCAAAATAAGTATATTTACACTGGTTCTATTGGTAAAGTATTACCTGGTTTTCTTTGCTATGGTAAAGAAACACATGTAGGTGAACCTTTTGCGGGCTTAAATGGTAGTTATATGGCGTCATTAATCACAGCAGAATTAGAGTTGAATACAGACCTTTGTGATATTGTAGAAGGGGAAGCGAGTCCTCCGCCAACTAACTTACTTCAACGGGACTTAAAGGAGGATTATTCTGTCCAAATTCCGCATCGTGCCGTCACATTATTTAATTTGTTTTTATTAGAAAAATCAATGACAGATGTCGTTTCATTGTTACGTCAAAAAGTAACGAAAGTAGCAGAGAAAATAGAAGAGAAATATGAAAAGCAAGCATATCGTTTTTCTAAATATAATCCGTTTATACCGCCTAATCTGAAAGTAAATGTATTAACGTATGAAGAGCTTATCGCTTATGCAGTTGAACAACATGGGCAAGAGAAAATAGATGATATTCAATCTAGTATAATAAAAAATAGAGAAGAGAAAGATGATCGTGCGGTAACAATTGATTTAGTAGATAAACTAGCTATTTTATGTAAAGAAATGGCGCCGATGATTGTACTTTTCTTTGCTCCACCATATTATCCAGCTGTAAGTTCACGCAACAATCCGTTAATTAAAGAAGTAGTTACAGAAATGGAAAAGTATGCACATTACAATCATAACATTACATTTGAAAACCAAAACTATTTTGGAGGAATTTCAGATTTGAGCTATGTGGGCTTACAGAATCCACTAGATTCAATGAGTTCACTTGTAGACAATATGCCATTATGGGATAAAGGTTACTCGATCCCACTTCAGGAATTAGAAGAGTTTGACGTTCCAGTATTAAATATGGGGCCGGTAGGCAAAGATGCACATCAATGGACAGAACGTTTAGATGTAAATTACGCTTTTGAAACGTTATTAGATATGTTGCCGAAATGCATTGAAAAATTACTTGTTTCTAATAAAATTACACAATCATAGTAGGGAATAGAGAAGAGTTAAAACTAAAATATCAAAAGAGGATTTAAATAAAATTATTTCAGTATAATCAAAAGAACGGACAACTCAAGTATATATGAGTTTGTCCGTTTATCATTTAGTGAAAGCGAGAAAGTATGTAATCCACCATTTTCTAATTAAATTCATAGCAACCGTGATCTCTTTTATCGTTTTATTTTTTTGTTTGACCAGACAGTTCAATAGATTTTTGCGTACAGCGCTGCATAGCTGAAATGATGGCTGTGCGTAAGCCTTTTTCCTCTAATGTTGCTACAGCTTCTATCGTTGTTCCGCCAGGAGAACAAACCATATCTTTCAATTCACCTGGATGTATTCCTGTTTCTAGTACCATTTTTGCAGACCCTAACACAGCTTGAGCAGCGAATTTATATGCTTGATTTCTAGGCATACCATCTAGTACAGCAGCATCTGCCATCGCCTCTATAATCATATATACGTATGCTGGTGAAGAACCACTTACAGATGTTACAACATCCATTAATTTTTCACTTACGATCTCTGATTGACCAAAGCTATTGAAAATGTTTAGCACATCTTCTAAATCTTTTTCTGTCACCATTTCATTAGGGCATAATGCAGACATTCCTTCTCCAACAAGAGCAGGGGTATTAGGCATTACTCTTACAACTTTTAATTTTTTATCAAAAGCTTCTTCAGTACTTTTAATGCTTTTCCCGGCAGCGATCGTTACGACGATAACATCGTTTTTGATTACTTCTTTTATTTCGTTAATGATTGATGCGTATAGGTCTGGTTTAATTGATAAAATTAAAATATCAGCATTTTTAGCTACTTCATTGTTGTCAGTAGTTGTAGTTAGCCCATATTTTTCGTTAGCATGTTTTAAATTCGTAGTGTTTAAATCCGAACAAATAACATGATTTGCAGACACTACCTTTTTGTTGAGCATCCCGCCAATGATAGCCATTCCCATATTTCCGCATCCGATGAATCCAATTTGTTTATCCATAATAACTCAATCTTGCTCCTTTTTAATAAATTATATTATTTCGAAATTGTTATCTTAAAATAACAATAACATCTCTGTGCAATATAAGGAAACATTCTAAGAGAATATATTCTTTTTTGCAACAGTAAAAGATAAAAATGAATTATATTCGACATTCTGTAAATATATACACTATAATTTAAGAGCTTATATTTATGTACATGAGTTAATCTTATATCGATTTGTATTTTCATTCAGTAGGGGGTTAATTTCATACAAGTTACTTTCCGCTCTATTTATTTTTAAAAATACCTCTTGACACCAAATCGAACTATATCGCATAATATAAAAAAATTAAACCGTAAATCGTTGAAGGGAAATAGTACATATGTCTTCTTGCGACAGAGAGTGGAATTCACCGGCTGAAAGATTCCTCGTATAGAATATATCGAACCTATCCCTGAGTCTTAAATGAAAGTTTAGGCGTTCGCCTGCGTTATAGGCGCCAAGTGGATATCTATGTATATCAATTAAGGTGGTACCGCGGAACAATGACCGTTTCGTCCTTTTTATTTTATTAAGGGCGAAGCGGTCATTTTTATTTTGCTCTTAAATAGGCTAGGGGCAGCACTAATAAGAATGGAAATCGCTGCAAGCCGAATGAATAAAAGTGTAATTTATAAAAAACTTTGATTTTAGACTTGGGGGATACAAAAGTGAAAAAACAACGAATTGTTGTAAAGATTGGTAGCAGTTCCTTGGCAGATAGTCACGGAGGCATTTCTAAAGAACAACTTTCAGATCACGTTGCCGCATTGGCTCGATTGAAAGAGGAAGGGCATGAAGTTTTGTTAATTACATCTGGGGCCGTCGCTGCAGGTTATTCAGCTTTAGGGTATCCTAGTAGACCTGTGACAATTAAAGGAAAACAGGCTGCTGCGGCTGTCGGACAAAGTTTGTTAATGCAGGCGTATACGGAGGAGTTTCGTAAATATGGCATCGTTACTGCGCAACTATTGCTGACGAGAAGTGACTTTTCTAGAAAAGAACAATATAGTAACGCTTACGCTACTTTAGGAGAGTTACTAAACCGTTCTGCTCTTCCAATCATTAATGAAAATGATTCCATCTCATTAGAAGAGCTAACGTTCGGTGATAATGATATGCTATCAGCTTTAGTAAGCGGACTTGTTTCGGCAGATATGCTTATGATTTTTACAGATGTGAACGGTCTATATGATAAAAATCCTCAGAAAAATGCGGATGCGAAAAAATATTATTTCCTCCCTGAAGTTACAGAAGAGATTGCTTCTCTTGCAGGAGATGCTGGTTCCAAAATTGGGACTGGCGGTATGAAATCAAAAATTGATGCTGCGAAGACGGCACTTTCTCTTGGGGTGAGTGTATTTATCGGAACAGGGCGTGGACAAGAGAAATTTGTAGATGTTTTGAAGGGAAAAGGTGATGGAACATATGTCGGAAATGCTCCTCAAAAAGAAATGAAGATGAACAAGCAATGGATTGCGTTGCATTCACTTGTTAGCGGCCGAATTGAAATAGACGCTGGAGCAGCTATAGCTATTATTCAGCATGGTAAAAGTCTTCTTCCTGCTGGCGTTACAAATGTTTCAGGATTTTTTAAAGTTGGCGATGTCGTAGAAGTAATGACGCAACAAGGACGCGTAGTAGGAAAAGGACAATGCACATATAGCGCAGAGGAATTAAGAGAGATAAAAGGTATGCAAAGCCAACATATTCAAGCAAGAGGCGAAAGACATAATTATGAAGTCATTCATAGAGATTATTGGGTTTCACTTTAAGAATAGTGATGTTAAAAAGGAGGAAACAAAAATGAATGAAGTGTTGGTAAAGGGAAAAAAAGCGAAAGAAATTGCTAGAGAACTTGTACTAAAATCTACAAGTCAAAAAAATGAAGCACTTGCTGCCATTGCTGAACAGTTAATAGTAGAAGCAGCTTATATTTTAGAGGAAAACAAACGGGATATAGAAGAAGGTAAGGCAAAAGGATTTTCTGATTCACTCCTTGATCGACTAATGCTAACTGAACAACGAATTGTTGATATGACAGAGGGGATTAAGCAGTTAATCGAATTATGTGATCCTGTTGGAGAATGTGTAAGTGAATGGGAACGGCCAAATGGACTATTTATTCAGGAGATGCGTGTACCACTTGGTGTTGTTGGAATGATTTATGAGGCAAGGCCAAATGTAACGGTAGATGCTGCTACAATTTGTTTAAAAACAGGAAACGCAGTTATATTACGTGGTAGTTCTTCTGCTATCCATTCTAACAAAGCTATCGTTGCTGTTATTCACGAGGCGCTCAAAGAAACAAGCTTGCCTCCAGAAAGTGTACAGCTTATAGAAGATACAACGCGTGATAGCGCAAAGCAGTTATTTACAATGAATGATTACCTAGACGTTCTTATTCCAAGAGGCGGTAAACAATTAATTGATACTGTAGTGAGAGAAGCGTCTGTTCCAGTACTTGAAACGGGTGCGGGAAATTGTCATATTTTCATTGATGAAACAGCGGATAAACAAATGGCAATTGATATTATTATAAATGCAAAAACGCAGCGGCCATCTGTATGTAATGCCATTGAAACGATTATACTTCATGAGAAGTGGGCGCAGCAATTTGGTAGCGAACTGTTTTCTACTTTGAAGGAAAAAGATGTGGAGCTACGTGGTGATCAGAAAGCATTGGCAATTGATTCTTCAATTGTACTTGCTTCAGAAGAAGACTGGGGTACAGAATTTTTATCACTCACGCTGGCAGTGAAAGTAGTTTCTTCTATAGAAGAAGCGATTCATCACATAAATAAGTATGGTTCTATGCATTCCGAAGCGATTATTTCAGAAAACGAGGAAAACGTCAGCAAATTCTTCACAGCTGTAGATGCGGCTGCACTGTATCATAATGCATCAACTCGATTTACTGATGGATCTGAATTCGGATTCGGCGCTGAAATTGGCATCAGTACACAAAAGTTACACGTAAGGGGACCAATGGGACTACCTGCATTAACTTCTACTAAATACGTGATTCGTGGAAATGGACAAATTCGAAAATAATAATAAAAGACACTCAATTCGTTTGAGTGTCTTTTATTTTAAAGAGTTTTTACCATACAAATAGCCCAACAAGCATAGCGCTTAATAAGGAAACAGCCATTCCGCTAACAAGAAGCTTCCACACATTTTTACCGATTATGGCTGATTTCTCTCCGCCAAATAATGAATTGTAAGTTCCGTAAATCATACCTACTGTACTAAAGTTAGCAAAAGAAGCTAGAAATGTAGTTGCAACTGCAATCGTATGTGGTTGTAACGACTTTAAATTCGATTTTAAATCCATCATTGCAACGAATTCATTCGTCGTTATTTTAATTCCCATTAATTCAGCTACATACATAGCATCGCTGCCCGATAAACCGAGTAAAAAAGCAAAGGGACTAAAGATAATAGAGAAGATTTTTTGAATTGTTAAACCTGTTACGAAAAAACTTAAAATCCCGTTTAAACATGCAGTTAATGCTACGTAACCAATTACCATAGCCAAAATAACGATAACCATATTCATACCGACTAACATACTGTTTGAAATAGTAGAAAAGAAATCTTTTTTTTCATGTTTTGAAGGTGTATATACGACATCTTCTTCTTTCGTAACTTCCACAGGATTTAATACATTGGCTAAAATTAAGGCGTTAATACAGTTTAAAGGGATTGCACTGAAAATATATGTAGCTGGTACCATTGATAAATATGCGCCAAGAATGGATCCACTGACACTACTCATACTCATAATTCCAAAAGTTAATAAGCGATTTTCTTTTAAAACAGATAATTGATCACGAACAACTGCAAGTGCTTCAGTGTTCCCTAAAAACATCATTTGAATCGAAAAGAAACTTTCTAACTTTGGTAAACGAGAAATCTTTGAAATAACTGCACCTACTTTGTCAATAATCCAAGTTAAGATTCCAAAGTAAGAAAGAATATCAAAGAACGTGATAACGAAAATGATAGGAAGTAATGCGCTAAAGAAGAAATCAACGGTTTGGTTTTCCATAGCAGAAGGAAATGCAAATCGAATCCCTTCATTCGCACATGCTAGTAGCCAACTGAAAAATGACGCAATTTTATTAATGATAATACTGCCGAGCTTCGTGCCTAACATAAACCACGTAATAAAGAGCTCCAATATGATTAGAATTACGATTGGTCTCCATTTTATTTGTTTTTTATTAGGCGAACAGAGGAAAACGATTAATATAACAACGAAAATCCCTAACATATTTAATATGAAATACATGTCAACAACTCCTTGAAAGTTATTATTTGTATATAAAAAAGCTCCTATTCTTCTTAATTTAGAATGAATGTATTTCAACTCATATTTTATAAATTCTAAAAAAATAGAAGGGTAAATTCGATAAAAATAGAATTTAATATATAGCAAACAAGGAGGGGATAAAAATGGAGGTCTATCACATAACGAGTAGAAAGAGGGAAACTTATAACGTTCAAGTGAAATATTCGATACTTTTCGAATGCGCACTTGGCATTGCGGCAATTACTCATAAAAGGTTAATCGATACTCTTGAAAAGAGTCAAAATGAATGGGAAGAAATTAAAGAATCATTAACAGAAGAAATGAGAGAGCACTTACAGTTTGTAGAAGAACATAATACGTGGAAAGCGTTACTTCAGTTATTGTATACAGAGGATTTTCAGAACTTATCACAGTTTCACGCTAAAATCGATTCGCTTTCAGAAGAAGATTTGAAATATATATGTTTACCGTTTTTAAGCGAGAAGCATGAAAAGAAAAGACATTTAGCAGCAATTGGAGACGTAACTGCAATACATGAACTAGAGGAACTGACACAAGATCATCAGTTTTTCTCTACGTATATTCGTTTCATATGTGATGTTCATGTGCAAGTGCTAAAATCTCATTTGATTTCTGTTATGACAGGTTGGTATGAGAGTGTTATTCAGAAAGAGGAAGAGCAAATACTTTCTATATTACAAAGAGATTATGAAGCGAAAAATGAAATGAATAAAAAGATGAAACCAGAAGAGTTCATCGAATGGGCGACTGGCGGTGTGAATTATATGCCAGAACCAAGTGTTCATAATGTACTTCTTATCCCACAAATGACGTACAGACCATGGAATATTGAGGCCGATATTGAAGATACGAAAGTATTTCATTACCCAGTCGCAAACGAAAGTATCCATCCTGAAGATCTGTATGAACCGAATTATTTTTTAGTTCAAAAACATAAAGCTCTTGGGGATGAAGCGAGGTTACGTATTGTAAAAATGTTGTTTGAAAAAGAACGGACCTTGCAGGAAATCACGGAAAGGCTACAACTTGGTAAATCGACTGTACATCACCATTTGAAATTGTTACGTGCAGCGAAGTTAGTAGATATACATGAAGGGAAATATGTATTAAGAAAGAAAGCAGTACAGTCGCTAGCGAAAGAATTGGATGCGTTTTTAAATAGATAATATCCAACTAGAATGCACATAAAGGGAGGAATTTAATAGAAAAGTTGGTGGGCTATATGAAGAGTGTATTGAAAAATCGTTCATTCTTTTTTATGTGGATTGGTAGCGCGATTTCAGAATTGGGCGGGAGCTTCGGAACGTTATGTAATTCGATTCTTGTTTACGAATTAACAGGGTCAAAAACAGCGTTAAGTAGTATGTGGTTACTATATTTTATCCCGTCACTCATTTTGCAACTTATAAGCGCTCCATTTATTGATAAATGGAGCCGGAAGTGGATTATGATTTTTTCGCAATGGGTGCGCGCGTCTGTATTTTTATTACCTTTGGCGATGCTAGTTACAGGTAATATAGAAGTTTGGCACATTTATGTTGTTCAAATTGTAGTGGGACTTATTACACCGCTTTATACACCTGCAAGTCAATCAATTACACCGAGTATTGTAAGCAAAGAACAACTTCAAGACGCAAATGCATATATTGATGGAATGACTCGTCTTATGATGTTTCTTGCGCCTGTATTAGGCGGAGGAGTCATTCATTTAATTGGAACAGAACTTACATTATCTTTCGTATGTATGTGTCTATTTGTTAGTGGCGCTTTCTTACTTTATATAAAAGAAAAGAGAACTACAACAGATATAAGAAAAACGTGGCTAGAACAATTTATTCATGGTTTTACATACTTTTTCACAAAACCAGTTATCGTTTGGCTCGGTCTATTTCTTACTTTCGTGCAATTTGGAGTTGGGGTAACGATGGTTACAAATCTTCCTTATATAAAAGACGAGTTGTCCGCAGGCTATGCGGAGTTTGGTTATTTTATGGCCGGTTTCCCGCTTGGTTATGTAGTTGGATCTATACTAGTTGGCAAAGTAACATATAAAAGCCGGCGTATGCTTATGCTTGGAGGATTGTTTTTAGGAGGACTCACCTACATTTCTCTAGGATTCAATCATAGTATAGTAATTGCGGTGTTAATTGAAGTAGTTGCCGGTATTTGCATTGCCTTTTTTAATGTTCATAACACAACAATATGCCAACAAACAGTACCAAACAATATGATAGGGCAAGTATTTTCAGTGCGATTATTTTTCATACGATCCGCTATGCCGTTAGGGGTGTTATTAGGAGGCATACTGAGTGAAATGTGGGGAGTGAGAGCACTATACTTGATCATCGGTGCGATTATATGTGTTACTTCTTTAATAGGAATATTACTTCCGTATTTCAAATTTTTAGATCAAGTGATAGAAGAGAAATCAGCCTAATTCAAAAAATTAAAACTTTATAATTGAAAATAATTATCATAATCAACTATAATAGAAGAATACTAGTATTCGTATTACAAAGAGGGAGTGGATTATATGTTTATTGAAACGAAGACATTTACAGTAAAAGAAGGTACATCAAATATAGTTGTAGAACGTTTCACTGGAGAAGGAATTATTGAAAAATTTGAAGGCTTTATCGATTTAAGTGTTCTTGTGAAAAAAGTAAGACGCGGCGACGAAGAAGTAGTCGTTATGATTCGCTGGGAATCGGAAGAGGCTTGGAAAAACTGGGAAACTAGTGAAGAACACTTAGCTGGACATAGAGCAAGCCGTGGTAAACCAAAACCAGATCATATTATTAATGTGGATCATGCGGTTTATTATGTGAAATCATCCAAAGCGGCTTATCAGCAGTCGTAATATATATGTAAAGGTAGAGGATATTTGTTTATTAATAAACAAATATCCTCTTTTTTTGATTTATAGTAAAATATGGATGTGATATATGTTTATTTGTTTAGTTATAAATGGAGGTAAATGAAGTGAAAAGAATATTAATAATGGCAGCTTTAGTAACGACATTATTATCAGCGTGTAGTAATAATAATGTGAAAGAAGAAGTATCTAACAATCAGGAAGAAAAACGTGAAAGCAGTGCAAAAATAGTAGAGCAGAAGTAGTATATCGTTATTGATAAGAATTATTATGAAATATTTCTAAAAGATGCTAGCTCAAATAAAGAAGATAGTGTGAAAGTAAGTTTAAGTGATTTAAATCCAACAAAATGGAAGGCACCTGTAAGAAACGGTATCCCAGATATAGGTGATTATATCTCTTTGGAAAAAGAGGAGGGCAAATACACACCTACATTAGTAAAAGATCTTGTTGGTGAAATAAAGTATGATGGTACAATTAAATATAAAATTTTAGAAGCAACTAATAAATCAGTAAAGTGGTTACCGCTAAATAAAGAGAACGATGGAGGGGGTGTTCCACCAGAGATGGTAAAAATAGTGAACTCTTCGAAAATAAAAGTTGGAGACATTGTAACCATTCAAGATAAAACAAAAAGCAGTAAAGACGCAATTGTATATGAACTGACAATTGTTGAATAAGTATGTAGAAGATTAAAGGGATAAGAGAAGTAATATATATAGGTAACGGATAACTCTATAATAATGTGTGTGGAGGTTACAAATGTTAGAAGCACAAATATTTATTAAACATAAAAAACATAAAAAATTAGTGCAAACAATAGTAGCGGAAACCTTATGTAAGGAAAAGGTAAATGGATTCATGCTTATCGGATCTGTCGCAAGAGGTGACGCATATCCTGATTCGGATTTAGATTTTTATATTCTTTTAGAAGAAGGACAAAAGAAGAAATTTCATTCTGAAACGAGAGAAGATATTTTAGTTGAATATAAGGGTGCAGATTTTAATCAAATTCAAGTAAACTTTAAAAACAATCCGATGGAACTATACTCATTTCTAGAAGGGAAAATTTTGTTTGATAAAAGTGGTGAGTTGAAAAAGTTAAAGGAAATAGCTACATATGAATTTGAAAACTATCGTGTTTCTAGCGAAAAAGTGAAAGGCATTTCTCATTGGTTGCATAGTTCGTTAATTAAAATTCAATCTGCTTTGAAAGTAAATGATGAGTTAAAAGCTTCATACATAGTTCAAACTTCAACTTGGACATTGTTAGAAGGGATATGGGCTGTTAATAGTAAGCCAGTACCGCCAGCCGGGTCTGTTTTAAGGTATATTCAAACGTTACCGAATAAGCCAATTCATTTAGATGAGTTACTTAATAAACTATTTTTAGGAAATACAACAGAGCGCATCCCTTCAGCAAATTTCCTGATTGAGTGGGTTTTACACAATATGACAACTAAATAATGAGGCTATTTTATATAGGTAAATTAATATTTCACGTCGAACGGTTGATGTAATTACAGTCATAAAAAACGTTCTAGGCTATGAAGAAAAGTATTAGACTATAAAGCATAGTCTTAGACGGAACGCTTGAATATCTTACCTTACATATTTAAGTGTTATGAAAATGAGTCTACATACCCTCTGATTAAAAGGAGATGAGTGAATGAAGTTAAATCATTTAAATTTATGTGTAGATGATTTATCAGAAGCGAGACATTTCTTTGAAACATTTTTTGATTTTCAATTTTTGGAGCAAAAGGGAAAGGCACTAGTAGTGATGAGTGACGAAAGTGGATTTATACTTGTGCTGAGCGATCCAAAAGCATTTAAGGGGAATAAGGAAGTTACGTATCCAGAAGCTTTTCATATTGGTTTTTTAGTGGATACTTCAAATGAAGTTGATCAAGCATATAATCGTTTAGTAGCTGGCGGTATTGAAATAGACAAGGAACCGTATGGGATGAGAGGTAGTAGTTATGGTTTTTATTTTTCAATGTTTAATGGGTTATTAATTGAAGTGTCTTGTCTTGACTATAAAGATGGTAAGAAAGCTCGATAGCAATCAATAAGAGAAATTGAATAGTGCAGTACAGTGATATAAATAGGAGGTTACCGCTATGACATCTGTATTTAAAGATATGGCGTTCCAGCTGAGAACGGAACGACTCGACCTGAATATGTGGGAGGAATCCGATGCAGTCTGGCTTAGAGAACTAATTGGTGAACGTGGAGTGGAAATGCCAACCGTTGAATCTGTTCGTAACGATCTTATTGAGAAGCGCAAGAAAGCAGCTGAAAATGGTATTTCTCTTCTCACTATTCGTAGACGAGACGAAGGCGATTTCATCGGTTACTGTGGCTTAATTATCGGTCGTTCTACGCTTGAAGAGCCGGAGATTGCATACGAGTTGTTCCGCAGTGCTCATCGCATGGGATATGCGACAGAGGCAGCATCAGCGGTGCTAGAGGCTGCGATTGCTACGGGACGCCAAAGACTTTGGTCAACTGTAGGTGCTTGGAATACTGCATCTTTCCGGGTATTAGAGAAGATAGGATTTAAGCGGCATCACAGTACGTTTGGTGAACGCGGTGAGATTGTTTGGAATGTACGCGATCTGTAGAGACCTGACCAAATTTGAAATAATAAGAAATGTAAAAGAAAGCCCATATGTTACATATGGGCTTTTCCAGAGTGTTGGGAAACCCTTTAGGGTTCCCAACACTCTGGAATATTTATGATTTTAATGAAAGAAAACCATATAAAATCATAAACATGAAAAAAA
>NZ_JBTREW010000019.1:0-99722 GCF_054823925.1 Bacillus sp. F9_6S_D1_P_5
GTACGTTGTTCAACTATAGAGCGAAGCTTTGCGGATGCCAAAGAGCTACATGGCTACCGCTATGCCCGGTTTCGAGGGCTGAAGTCTGTTCAAATGCAAGCTTACCTCACCGCTGCTTGTCAAAACATGAAAAAAATAGCCCTCCATCTAACCAAAAAGGGGTTAGTGGCGGGCTATTTTTATAAAGTTTATGATTTTATATGGTTTTCTTTCATTAAAATCATAAATATTCCAGAGTGTTGGGAACCCTAAAGGGTTTCCCAACACTCTGTAAAAAAGGCACTTATAAAGTGCCTTTTTATTATTTTTAAAAATTTTAAATATGTGACATTCATTTGTCAATAGCAGCAGGAGAACAAACAATTTTAATGTTGCTTATTACTTTGAAACTTTCTCAACAATTCGACAAGATAATACAAAAAAACCACCTATTCTCTTTTTTTCACTATAAGTACAATGAAACAGTAAGATTGCTTCATGTAGAAATTTATATATGGTGGTGGAGAGAATGAAACGAAAGATGGTAGGGAAATGGTTTAGTTTTTTAAGTGCTCTTATTATTTTATTAGGAATTGCAATGCCACAAGTAAAGGCAGAAGTAATGAACAGAGAAACATATAAAATGGATTGGAGTTATAGTAATTCGAAACATCGTGAAATAAAGACAGAAATAATTAAAACGGCTTCGGGGAGTATTGCGTATTGTTTAACGCCTGATTTGCGTTCTCCAAATGGAGAGGATTTGCCTGAAATGGGGAAAACATCTGATGCCGTATATCGTGTTTTATTAAATGGATATCCTCAAAAAAGCCCATCTGAATTAGGGGTAGCGACAGTAGAAGAAGCGCATTATGCTACACAATTAGCGGTATGGATTGCAGCAAATGAATTAACGGTAGAAGATTTAGTTGCAAAAAATGAACGAGTACATAATCTTATGAAGCGTTTAGTAGAGGCTTCAAAAAAAGAAACTGGATCACAAGATGTATTCTTTAAAGTTAATCCTGTAGACACACAAACTGCTACACAAAAAGGAGAGTATTTAGAAACAGGATTTTATGCGATTCAAACGAATTCAGTTTCTGGCTCTTATACAATTCTTCCTGAAGGTGCTCCTAAAGGGATACGAATTGTAAATGAACAAGGGGAAGAGAAAACTACATTATCAATTAACGAAAAATTCAAAATCTTAATCCCGAAAGATACGAGTAGTGGTAATTTTAAAATGAAAGTGAAGTCTACTTTAACAAATTTACAAGCAATAGCTTTTAAAGGATCGGAAAAAGTTCAAAATACAACAGTATTGTTACAAAGAAATAGTGAGAAAATCAGTACAGATTTAGTTGTAAATTGGGAATCAGTAGGCTCTTTAAAGATTGTGAAATTAGGAGAAAAAAAGCAATTATTAAAAGGAGCGGTGTTTGAAGTTTCTAATGAAAACTTTAAACAAAATGTCACGACTACTGATAAGGGGATTGCGGAGCTAGGGAATCTTCCAATCGGTATATATAGCGTCAAAGAAATTCAAGCGCCAGCTGGATATGTGTTAGACGGAAGTATTAAAAAAATTGAAGTGAAAACTGGTGAAACTGCTGTATTAGAGTTGAAAAATGAAAATATAAAAGGTGAGTTAGAAATAACGAAAGTAGATATAGCGGATGGGAATACGAAACTACCAAATGCAGAGTTTACAATCTACAACGAACAAGGGAAAGAAGTAGTAAAAGGGAAAACGGATGAAAAAGGTGTAGCGAAATTTAAACTACCATACGGAAAGTACACGTATAAAGAAATAATAGCGCCGAATGGCTATGTAATAAATGAAGAGACATTCGCATTTGAAATAAAAGAGGATGGAGAAATTATTAAACATATCGTTCAAGATAAGAAAGTAGAAGGTGAATTAGAAATAACGAAAGTAGATATAGCGGATGGAAATACGAAACTACCAAATGCAGAGTTTACAATCTACAACGAACAAGGGAAAGAAGTAGTAAAAGGGAAAACGGATGAAAAAGG
This sequence comes from Bacillus sp. F9_6S_D1_P_5, assembly GCF_054823925.1. Classification (NCBI taxonomy): domain Bacteria; kingdom Bacillati; phylum Bacillota; class Bacilli; order Caryophanales; family Bacillaceae; genus Bacillus; species Bacillus sp. F9_6S_D1_P_5. Next base: position 2,020 of record NZ_JBTREW010000019.1, read on the forward strand.
TATAGCGAAATTCAAACTACCATACGGAAAGTACACGTATAAAGAAACAATAGCGCCGAATGGCTATGTAATAAATGAAGAGACATTCGCATTTGAAATAAAAGAGAATGGAGAAATTATTAAACATATCGTTCAAGATAAGAAAGTAGAAGGTGAATTAGAAATAACGAAAGTAGATATAGCGGATGGGAATACGAAACTGCCAAATGCAGAGTTTACAATCTACAACGAACAAGGGAAAGAAGTAGTAAAAGGGAAAACAGATGAAAAAGGTGTAGCGAAATTTAAATTATCATACGGAAAGTATACGTATAAAGAAACAATAGCGCCGAATGGCTATGTAATAAATGAAGAGACATTCGCGTTTGAAATCAAAGAGGATGGAGAAATTATTAAACATATTGTGAAAAATAAGAAAGAAGAAAAGACATCACTTCCTTCTAAGCCAAATAAGCCAACACCGAGTGGAGAAGTGAACCCCTCCGCTGATGTGAAGCCAATGCAACAACCTAATACTCATAATGAAGTGCGTTTACCAGCTACTGGCGGCGTTGGCAATGAATTTACGGTTTTATTCGTTTTAGGAATTGGTTTTATTATTGCTGGTGCTTATGTGTTAAGGATGAAAAATAGAAAAGAAATGTAGAAAAAAACGCCTTGTAATAGAGGCGTTTTTTTTAGTATCTCAACTTCCTCAACAAACTCTTAATTTCCTCATCTTGCATAAAGAGATCCAGATGCTTCTCTGTAATTTTTGCAAGTGCAACGTCGTGATAGAAAAATTCTGTAAAGAACTTTACGAAAGGTTGCGACATTGTTTTCATTGCTTGCCATGAATCTTGCTCTACACCAGCAAATAAAATTTCACGGTCGTCAACGATGAGCAACAAGTAGCGCTCTAATGCATTAGGTTCTTCTGTTGGGATTAGAAAATGCATGTTGTCTAACTCTGTTTCTACTTTTCCAACTATAAGCGATTCAAGTTTGACGCCTTGTTTCGCCTTTTCTTCTAATGAAGGAAGATATTCTAAAAGAGTATCGTTCCAAGCTGAAATGCGAATCGATTCTTTTGCACTTTCGATAAGTTCTTTACTTTGAACGCGAATAGAAGATTGCATTTTTAAGCTCCATACACGGTCATCTGTAAATGATTTTTGCGATATAGTTGTCTCTAATTCTTTAATATTGGATTGAAATTCTGTCGTTAATTTTTCAATTGCTAGCTTGAGTGGTAATGCTGTATACAGCTTTTTCTTTTCTGAAACAGAATCCATTACCATTCCTTTATCGATCAGGCGTGCTAGCACTTCATATATTTTTGCTTTTGGAACACCAGAGTGCTTCACAATTGTTGTAGCATCTAGTGGTTCGTTGCTTGATACGACAACTTCATAAGCTTGGCTTTCATATTGTGAGAAACCGAATTTTTGTAACATAGTTCCCTCCGAACGAATGAGATTATCCCACATTAACGGGCAGTAAGACTCCCGCCTCAAAATTTGGCTGGAGCAAAGGGGTTAGGTGGGAGGCGGGCTGCCCGTAAATGTCCGATTGGTGAAGGCTAACAATCAGTGGGAAGAACAAAACCCCACTGATTAAAGTTTCACTTTATATAGCTTAAGGATAATGAACTATTTGTTTTTACACAAGTAGTAGGTTTTCTAATGAGATTGAGTTGAGAATTAATTTCAATTTTTTAATTTTATCCATTATACTTAATATAGTGATTAATACGATTACAATACAACGAGAAGGGGATGCTTGGGGGAAGATGTTGAGAAGTTTACGTTTAAAAATTGCGGTAGTATTTTCGGTGCTTATTTCTATGATGTTCGTAATATTAGGTACAGCTATGTATCAATTACAGAAAGAGAAGGAAGTGCGCTCCTTAGACCAGTATTCTCAAAATACGATGGATCTTGTGACAGAGCAGTTAACTGCATTTATGCAGCGAATTGAAGAAGATATGGGGCATTATGGAAGTCATGATGATATTCAAAATATGCTACAAGATGGAGTTACTCTAGAAGAAGAGAGCTTTATTTTAAAAGAGTTTTCAAGATTTAAAAAGAACCATCCTGATATTTTAGATGTATACATTGGAACGAAAGATAAAAAAACGTTGAGTGCAAATCTTGCTGACGGAGGAAAAGTACCAGAAGGGTATGATCCAACGAGTCGTCAGTGGTATAAAGCATCAGAATCTGATACAAAATCGATTATTTGGGGGCAACCACAATATGAAATCGCGACAGGTAAGTTAAGTATTGGGGTTTCAAAAGCTATTGTCGGACAGGATGGTTCAGTATTAGGGGTAGTAGCAATGGATGTATCATTAGGAACAATTCAAAAGCTACTCCATAATATTCAATATAATAATGGCGGAGAAATGTTTATCGTAAATGATAAAAATATTGCCATTGTATATCCAAAGCAAGTAGGAAAAGATGTTTCAAAAGAATCACTTGTAAAAAGTTTAAATAAAGATGAAACAAAATTTGCGGTGACGACATTAGGCGGGAACGATGTAGTAGCCTATAGTCAACTGTTTGATAAGATGAAATGGAAAATTGGGATTGTTTATCCGAAGGACACGATTGATGGGCTATTAAATAGTACGAGAAATACAGTCCTTATAATGGCATGTATTAGCTTATTAGTTGGAATCGTAGCTTCATACTTGTTCTCAAGAAGATTAGCAAGACCACTGCAACTATTAACGAATCACGTTCAAAAAGTAGCAGAAGGTGATTTAACGTTGCAAATGAAAGTGACAAGTAAGGATGAAGTTGGAGAACTGACGAACCATTTTAATCATATGGTTGAGCAAATGAATGAAATGGTAAGCAAAATTAAAAATAGTGTATCAACCGTGCAACAATCAACGAATAATCTACATTATTTAACGAATGAAACTGTAGCAGCTAGTAGAGAAGTGTCAGGCGCAATGGATGATGTGAGCGGAGGAGCGTCTACTCTTGCTAATAGTGTCGATGAAGTTTCAGAGCAGCTCGAGAATATGGCAGAGTCAGTGGAACAAATGAATAACTCTGTTGGGGAAATAAAAGGTGTGGCTGGCAAAGCTGAAGAGGCATCTAAGCAAGGGTTAAATACGATGCGCAATTTAGTTCGTACGAGGAGCCAATCCTCTTCGATTGTTGTTCATACAGAGGAAGCATCCGGAAAGTTAGAGCAAAGAGTTGGGTCGATTCAAAATGTTGTAGAGCTTATAAAAGGTATTTCGGATCAAACGAATTTACTTGCTTTAAATGCTTCAATCGAGGCGGCACGTGCGGGTGAACAAGGTAAAGGCTTTGCTGTTGTTGCGGAAGAAGTTCGGAAATTAGCGGAACAATCAAAAGAAGCAACAGTAGAAATTGCGACGATGATTGGTGATGTACAAGTAGAGGTAAGAAGAGTTGTAGAAGTTGTAAGTAAATTGAAAGACATTGCGGATATACAAAATAAAGTTACGACAGAGGCAGAAACGGAATTCCGCACAATTATGTCAGTTGTAAATACGATTAGTACGTCAGTGGAACAAATTGTAGCAGAGGTACATAACATCGGTCACGAGCAAGGAGAAATTACAGCGGTAATGCATACAATTGCTGGTACGAGTCAAGAAAGCGCAGCTGTTTCGGAAGAGGTAAATGCTGCAACTGAATCTCAAGTGAATCATCTAGAGAAGGTAGCTCATACGATGGAAAGTTTGACGGAGCATATGAGAGACTTAGAAAGATTAGTTGAGCAGTTTAAAATAGAGGAATAACAAATTAGTAAAATGATGAGTATTTCGGTAAAATAGACAATGGATATATAAGAAGCAATTATAGGAGGAAGACTACTATGGCAATTGTTGATGTATCGATTATTCCAGTTGGAACGGGTAATCCAAGTGTTAGTGAATATGTAGCAGAAGTACAAAAGGTGTTAGAGAAAAATGCAGATCGCGTGAAATATCAATTAACACCAATGAATACAATTATTGAAGGAGATCTTCCTGTCATTCTAGAAGTAATTCAACAAATGCATGAAGTTCCATATACGAAAGGTGCGCAGCGCGTTGCGACAACAATTCGTATCGATGATCGTCGTGATAAAGTAAGCACAATGGAGAAGAAATTAAACTCTGTTCGATCAAAATTATAAAGAAAAGCAGCGATTTTCGCTGCTTTTTTCATATAGGAGGTAGATAAGATGAGTGAAAAGTTTAACGAACAATTTGACGGGTTGTTAGAGAAATACACGGAACTATTACTTGGAGAGAGCAATGAAGAGAGAAAAGAACAGGTGCAGAAGTGGGCACTGTATTCTTACATAGCCAAGACAATGCCGGCTTTAGTGAAGCATTGGAATGAAACATATCCTGATGCGAAAGAAGAGATGGTACAGTTAATTACAGATATTAAAAGGCTGAATGAAGAGAAGAGAAATGAGCAATAAAAAAATCGAGGTAAATATAATCTCAAGTTTTCTGTATTAATATCCTTATATAATTTACATGGAATATAAAGGGTTTTATAAGCATGTCGAATATTTTCGACATGCTTATTTTGTGCCTAGTAAACTCCATTTTTCTAAATGTCGAAAAATATTTCAGGCATATTTATAAGCGAGAATATAGGGTTTTAAATGTTTTTATAGTATTTTATAAATTATCTAAATAATTATTTGTATCCAATAATTTTAAACAATGATATAATTTTGAAGAGGGGTAAAAAACAGATAAATTAAGTCATAGGGGTGAATTACATGGAACAATTAATGCGAAATTCGTTTCTTTTCTTATCTAAAAATAAAGCGCTAACAAAACTGGCTAAAAAGTACGGTTTACGCTTTGGTGCAGGTCGCTTTGTCGCAGGGGAGACGATTGAATTAGCGACAGCAGCTATTAAACAATTGAACAAGCAAGGACTTTGTGTAACAATCGATTATTTAGGGGAATTCGTTGATAATGAAGCGGAAGCAAATGAAATGGCTAACCAATCGATTGAAGCGATCCGTGCTATTGGAAGAGAAGGTCTTGATTCGCAACTTTCTTTAAAAATGACTTCTATGGGATTAGATATCTCTGATGAAATCGTAATGAACAATATGCGCCGTATTTTGGAAGCTGCAAAAGAAAATGGTGTGTTTGTTACTATTGATATGGAAGACTATACACGCTGCGGAAAGACAATTGATATCTTTAAACAGTTAAAATCTGAGTATGATAATATTGGTACAGTTATTCAAGCTTACCTATATCGTACAGAAAAAGATATGGAAGAATTAAATGCTTATAGTCCTAATTTACGTCTTGTAAAAGGAGCTTATAAAGAGCCTGAAGAGGTAGCGTTCCCTGATAAGAAAGATGTAGATGATAACTATAAAAAAATTATTAAAATGCACTTATTAAATGGAAATTATACTGCAATTGCTTCACATGACGAAGCGATTATTGAATATACGAAAAAACTTGCCGAAGAACACAACATTCCAAGAGACCAATTTGAATTCCAGATGTTATATGGTATTCGTAATGAGCGTCAACTTGAGCTAGTAAAAGAAGGTTACAAAATGCGTGTTTATGTACCTTATGGAAACGACTGGTATGGCTACTTCATGCGTCGTCTAGCAGAGCGTCCAGCAAACGTTGCGTTCGTATTAAAAGGTATGGTTAAAAAATAACCAAGGAGACAATACTCCTTGGTTATTTTAATTGCTGAAATGCGTAATGTGCCATTTTCTTCGTATCAGGATATAGCTGGGTGCGAGTAGAAGATAATACAACATTAATGACGCGTTTACCGTCTTTCTCATCCACTGTTACGACCGTATATTTTCCGAGTGCTGACAGACCGCTTTTACTTCCAATTGCATATGGATCGTCATATAGTTCTTCTCGTCCATAGTTTGCGATGTTTGGAGATCGTTCTGAAGTATGTAGAGTTGTACGTGTTGAATTCATATATTCTAAAACAACTGGGTACTTTAATGCTTCTTTCGTAATCATAGCAATGTCATATGGTGATACTTTATTTCCGAGTGCATCAGCACCACTTGCGTTTTTAAAAGTTGCATGCTTTGTACCAAGTTCCTTCGCTCTAGCATTCATCATTTTTACAAATTCATTTTTTGATCCTGCAATATGTTCTGCGATAGATTCAGCTATTGGGTCTGCACTAATGATAAGCATAAGTTTTAATGCCTCATCACGCTTTAACTTTTCCCCAACACGAAGTTTAATTTTCTTACTTTGACTTTCTGTTTTAATTGCATTCGCTGTAACTGTAATTTCTTCATCTTCTTTTACATTCTCTAGTAAAAGAAGGGTTGTCATCATTTTGGCTATACTAGCCGGATAAGAGCGTTCGTCTTCTCGTTTTCCATACAAAATTTCACCTGTGTCTGCATCGATTGTAATGGCGTATTGCCCAGTGATACTAGGTTGATCGGCTCTTACAGTTTGCTGTCTTTGTGCGTAAGAGAAGAAAATCATCCCTGTAAATAGTGTAGCAATCATTACAATCATAACTATCGTTCGTTTCATCATCGTTCCCTCTTTTGTTTTCCATATGTACAAATAAATTGGGCAGAAAAAGCAGCCATTACCCATTATGCCACGTTTTCTGCCCAAAAATATACCGTTATTTTTCGCCCATATTATGCTTCTTATATTGTTGGTTATTACCTTGACGGCCCTTTTCCACACCGTGATTATGCGGACCTGCATTTCCAGTTACGCTTGCTGCACTAATTCCAGCCTTTGAAGGGTTCTTCTTAAGTTTTGCCATATTTATTCCTCCAGTTTCGTCAGATTATAAAAAGGAAAAGTGTATTTGAGTGAAGAAAATACATACATATAGCATGGGCAAATAAAAGAAATATATTTATTTCAGAAAATTTTATCAATAAATATATTGCGAAAATTCAAACTGTATCATATATTTATTAGTAGAGGCTCACTCATTGATTGCGACTTATGTCGAAAAATTGAATGAGCATTCATTCAAGAATAGGGGGAGAATTGGATGTTCCAAATTAAAAAGGCTGCTGTTCTAGGTTCAGGCGTAATGGGTTCAGGGATTGCGGCACACTTAGCTAATATTGGTATTCCGACATTATTGCTTGATATTGTACCACCTGCGCTAACAAAAGAAGAGGAAGCGAAGGGACTTACATTAGAACATAAAAGTGTGAGAAATCGTTTTAGTAATACGGCACTGCAAAAACTATTAAAGCAAAAACCAGCTCCTCTGACAGTGAAAGGAAACCTAGCACTGATTGAAGCAGGTAACTTAGAAGATGATCTTGAGCGTCTAGCTGATGTAGATTGGATTATTGAAGTAGTAGTTGAAAACTTAGATATTAAAAAGAAACTATTTGAAAAAGTAGATGCTGTTCGTAAACCGGGTTCTATTGTAAGCTCGAATACGTCAGGCATTTCAGTTGAAAAAATGGCAGAAGGTCGTTCAGACGACTTCCAGAAACACTTCTTAGGCACACACTTTTTTAACCCACCACGATATTTAAAACTTCTAGAGGTAATACCGACGAAAGAAACAGATCCACAAGTATTAAGCTTCATGAAACTATTTGGCGAAGACGTTCTTGGAAAAGGCGTTGTTATCGCAAAAGACACACCAAACTTTATTGGAAACCGCATCGGTACGTACGGTTTATTAGTAACTCTTCAAGAGATGATAAAACGCGGTTATAGCATTGGGGAAGTTGATTCTGTAACAGGCCCGCTTATTGGTCGTCCGAAGAGCGCAACGTTCCGTACATTAGATGTTGTTGGTTTAGATACATTTGTACACGTTGCAAATAACGTATATGAAAACGTACAAGAAGAAGAGCGTGATGTATTTAAAGTACCAGCTTTCATGCATGACATGCTTGATAAAAAATGGCTTGGAAGCAAAACAGGTCAAGGCTTCTTCTTAAAACAAGGAAAAGAAATTTTAGAACTAAATCCTGAAACGATGGAATACGAAGCTCGTAAAAAATTAAAAGCTGCATCTATCGAGTTAAGTAAACAAGAAAAAGGTTTATCGAATAAATTGAAAGCGCTTGTATATGCGAAAGACCGCGCAGGAGAGTTGTTATGGAACATCATCACACCGACTCTTTTATACTCTGCAAAGCTTCATAAAGAAATTGCTGACGATATCGTTGCAATTGACCAAGCGATGAAGTGGGGCTTCGGCTGGGAGCAAGGACCATTTGAAGTTTGGGATGCAATCGGCGTTGAAAAATCCGTTCAAAAGATGGAAGAAAACGGCGTAGTTGTTCCGACTTGGGTGAAAGAAATGTTAGAGAAAGGTTTCACTACTTTCTACAAACATGATAACGGAGATAGCTACTATTACGATAATGGCGAATATAAGCTAATTGAGCGTAATAAAAAGGCGATTTCTCTTAAACAATTAAAAGCAAAAAATGGTGTATTAAAGAAAAATAGCGGAGCGAGCTTAATCGATTTAGGCGACGGTATCCTTTGCTTAGAATTCCATTCGAAGAGCAATGCAATCGGTATGGATATTACGCAAATGATTAACTACGCTGTTGATGAAGTAGAAAAGAATTATAAAGGTCTTGTTATCGGTAACCAATCGAAGAACTTCTGCGTTGGTGCAAACCTAGCAATGATCTTAATGGAAGCGCAAGATGACAACTACTTTGAAATTGAGTTGGTTGTGAAAAACTTCCAAGATGCAATGACGAAAATTAAGTACTCTTCTAAGCCAGTTGTAGCAGCACCATACGGTATGACGCTTGGCGGAGGTACAGAAGTTTGCTTACCAGCAGCTAGCATTCAAGCTTCTAGTGAAACGTATATGGGCTTAGTAGAAGTTGGTGTTGGCTTAATCCCTGGCGGAGGCGGTAATAAAGAGCTATACATTAAACACTTAAATAAAATGCCAAACGGTGTAGAGTTTGATCTGCAAAAAGTTGCGAATAAAGTATTCGAATCTGTAGCGATGGCGAAAGTTTCTACATCAGCACAAGAAGCTGTATCGAACAACTTCTTAGGCGATAAAGACGGTATTAGTGTGAATGGTGATCACTTACTATATGATGCGAAACAGAAAGCACTTGCTTTATATGAAGCTGGCTATAAAGCGCCAATCCGTAAAAAGATACCAGTTGTTGGTGAAACAGGATATGCAACTCTTGTACTTGGTGCAGAAGCAATGCATTTATCAGGTTACATTTCTGAACATGATCTTCACATTGCGAAGAAACTTGCATATGTCATCGCAGGCGGAAAAGTGCCGTACGGAACAGAAGTTGATGAGCAGTATTTATTAGATGTAGAACGTGAAGCATTTATTAGCTTAGTAAGTGAGATGAAATCACAAGCAAGAATGCAGCACATGCTTGTAAAAGGAAAGCCATTACGTAACTAATAACGAGGGGAGATATCGTTCATGAGAGAAGCTGTCATTGTTGCGGGAGCAAGAACACCAATTGGAAAAGCAAAGAGGGGTTCATTAAAAACAGTTCGTCCTGACGATCTAGGGGCGTTAGTAGTAAAGGAAACGTTAAAGCGTGCGAATTATGAAGGACCAATCGATGATTTAATTTTCGGTTGTGCGATGCCAGAAGCAGAGCAAGGTTTAAATATGGCTCGTAATATCGGCGGATTAGCAGGACTTTCTTATGATGTTCCAGCTATTACAATTAACCGTTACTGTTCTTCAGGGTTACAAAGTATCGCTTACGGAGCAGAGCGTATTATGCTTGGTCATTCGGAAGCTGTATTATCAGGCGGAGCGGAATCAATGAGTTTAGTTCCGATGATGGGACACGTTGTTCGTCCGAATAGTCGCCTTGTAGAAGCGGCTCCAGAATATTATATGGGTATGGGACATACAGCAGAGCAAGTTGCTGTGAAATATGGAATTTCTCGTGAAGAGCAAGATGCATTTGCAGTAAGAAGTCATCAACGCGCTGCGAAAGCATTAGCTGCAGGTAACTTCGCTGATGAAACAGTATCTGTAGATGTAACGTTACGTACTGTTGGATCAAACAATAAACTGCAAGAAGAAACAATCATTTTCGCACAAGACGAAGGTGTAAGAGCAGAAACGACGCTAGACATTTTAGGTAAACTACGTCCAGCATTTAACGTTCGCGGTTCTGTAACAGCTGGTAACTCTTCACAAATGAGTGACGGTGCAGCATCTGTACTATTAATGGATCGTGAAAAAGCAGTGAGCGATGGCATGAAACCACTTGCGAAATTCCGTTCATTTGCAGTAGCTGGCGTACCACCAGAAGTAATGGGAATCGGACCAATCGCAGCAATTCCAAAGGCGTTAAAATTAGCTGGTTTAGAGCTATCGGATATTGGCCTATTCGAACTAAATGAAGCATTCGCTTCTCAATCGATTCAAGTTATTCGTGAACTTGGTTTAGATGAAGAAAGAGTAAACGTAAACGGCGGTGCAATCGCACTTGGACACCCACTTGGCTGTACAGGAGCAAAACTAACACTATCTCTTATTCACGAAATGAAACGCCGCAACGAACAATTCGGTATCGTAACAATGTGTATCGGCGGCGGAATGGGAGCAGCAGGAGTGTTTGAATTACTATAAAAAAAGTGGAGGCGGCTCGCTCAGAATGAGACGTCACCAATGCAAAGAATGGAAGCAACCAAGGTTTATAAAAAATAAAATTGAGAGCCAGCTTCTTTCAAAACGGAAGAAGCGGCTCATGAAAATATGAAGGAGGAAATTTTCATGGAAAAAACAGTAGGAAGTGCGGTTAAAGGCGGTAGCTTTTTAGTTGATGAGATTACGATTGATCAAGTGTTTACGCCAGAAGATTTTTCATCTGAGCATAAAATGATTGCAAAAACGACAGAGGACTTTATCGTAAATGAAGTTCTTCCAGAGCTTGAATATTTAGAGCAACATGAGTTTGATCGTTCTGTTCGTCTTTTAAAAGAAGCTGGGGAACTTGGTTTATTAGGCGCTGACGTACCAGAAGAGTACGGTGGAATTGGTCTTGATAAAGTAAGTTCAGCGTTAATCGCAGAGAAATTCTCGCGCGCTGGTGGTTTTGCAATTACTCACGGTGCTCACGTAGGTATTGGATCTTTACCAATCGTGTTATTCGGTAACGAAGAGCAAAAGAAAAAGTATTTACCACTACTTGCAACTGGTGAGAAATTAGCTGCATACGCATTAACTGAGCCAGGTTCAGGGTCTGACGCATTAGGTGCAAAAACAACTGCACGTTTAAATGCAGAAGGTACACATTACGTATTAAATGGTGAAAAACAATGGATTACAAACTCTGCATTTGCTGACGTATTTATCGTGTACGCAAAAATTGATGGAGAGCACTTCTCAGCATTTATCGTAGAGAAAGAATATGCTGGCGTATCTACAAGCCCAGAAGAGAAGAAAATGGGTATTAAATGTTCTTCAACTCGTACGTTAATTTTAGAAGATGCATTAGTACCGAAAGAAAACTTACTTGGTGAAATCGGTAAAGGCCATATTATCGCGTTCAACATTTTAAATATCGGCCGTTATAAATTAGGTGTTGGTACAGTTGGATCTGCGAAACGTGCAGTAGAAATTTCAGCACAATATGCAAACCAACGTCAACAGTTCAAACAACCAATCGCTCGCTTCCCATTAATTCAAGAGAAACTTGCGAATATGGCAGCGAAAACATATGCAGCTGAAAGCTCTGTATATCGTACAGTAGGTTTATTCGAAAGCCGCATGAGCACATTATCTGAAGAAGAAGTGAAGGATGGTAAAGCAGTAGCAGCTTCTATCGCTGAATATGCAATCGAGTGCTCTTTAAACAAAGTATTCGGTTCTGAAGTACTAGATTACACAGTAGATGAAGGTGTTCAAATTCACGGTGGTTACGGATTTATGGCAGAGTACGAGATTGAAAGAATGTACCGTGATTCTCGTATTAACCGTATTTTCGAAGGAACGAACGAAATTAACCGCCTAATCGTACCAGGTACGTTCTTACGTAAAGCGATGAAAGGTGAATTACCACTTCTTCAAAAGGCACAAAAATTACAAGAAGAGTTAATGATGATGATGCCAGAAGAAGTAGGCGATGAGCCATTAGCACTTCAAAAATATTTAGTAAGTAACGCGAAGAAAATCGGCTTAATGGTAGCTGGATTAGCTGCTCAAAAATACGGTAAAGCATTAGATAAAGAGCAGGAAATTCTTGTGAATATCGCTGATATCGTAAGCAACTTATACGCAATGGAGTCAGCTGTTCTTCGTACAGAGAAAGCGATTAAAACAACTGGTCTTGAAAAGAATAAACAAAAAGTGTTATACACTGAAGTATTCTGCCAAGAAGCATTCAACGAAATCGAAGCAGATGCGAAAGAAACACTTATCGCAGTTGAAAACGGCGACATGCTGCGCATGATGTTATCATCATTACGTAAATTAACTCGCCACACACCAATTAACGTAATTCCGAAGAAACGTGAAATTGCTGCGAAAATTTTAGAAGATGAGCGTTACACAGTTTAATATTTTTAAATAACAGTAGTCGTTTATACGACTACTGTTATTTTTTTCTGAAAAAAATAAATTTTTAGTGACATAAAACTAATACCATTAGTATAATAAAACTAATGGTATTAGTTTTCGTGAAAAGGGAGATGGAAATATGAGAATGATACATGAAAAAACGGTATATCAATTGTCATTTTTGCCAAGAGTGTTTCCAGTGAATTGTTACTTTGTGGAGGAAGAAGATGGTTTAACTTTAATTGATGCGGCTTTGCCGTATAGCGCAAAAGGTATTTTACAGGCGGCTGAGAAAATAGGGAAACCAATTACTAACATTGTATTAACACATGCGCATGATGATCACATCGGTGCATTAGACGCATTAAAGGAAGTACTCCCTAATGTTCCAGTCTATATTTCTAAGCGGGACGCAAAGCTGTTAGAAGGAGATACGACGTTACAAAAGGATGAACCGAATATACCGATAAAAGGCGGTGTACCTAAAAAGGTAAAAACGGTACCTGATGTTTTATTAGAAGATGGCGACCGAGTTGGATCGCTTCTTGCAATTATGACACCTGGACATACACCAGGCTCCATGTCATTTCTTGATGTGCGAAATAAAGCTCTTATTGTCGGGGATGCATTTCAAACAAGAGGCGGTATGGCTGTTTCGGGACAAATGAAATTTTGGTTTCCGTTTCCTGCGATGGCAACGTGGAGCAAAGAAATATCATTACAAAGTGCAGAGAAGCTAAGCGAATATGAGCCTTCCTTGCTTGCGGCAGGACATGGGAAAATGATAAAGAATCCAGACACTGTCATAAAACTTGCTATTAAGGAAGCTAAGCGGAATATAGAAAGTAGAAAAGAGGATTAATTTATGTCACCAAGAATCGGACTTACATTACAGAAAATTGTAGAAACAGCGGCAGAAATTGCAGATACAAATGGAATACAAGAAGTAACGTTAGCTTCATTAGCGCAAACATTAGGGGTACGTTCACCCTCGCTATACAATCATGTGAAAGGTTTACAAGATGTACGGAAAAATCTTGGTATTCACGGAATAAAACAGCTGCATAACAGATTGGAAGAAGCTGCTGAGGGTAAATGTATGGATGAAGCAATTCACGCTTTAGGAGAAGCGTATGTAGCATTCGTACGTAAACATCCTGGACTGTATGAAGCAACTTTTTTACGAGATGAAGAAGTAAGAAAAGCAGGTGACGGGATTGTAAAGCTTTGTCTGCAGGTGTTACAACAGTACGGCTTAGAAGGGGAAAATGCACTTCACGCGACACGTGGATTCAGAAGTATTTGTCATGGATTTGCGTCTATTGAACAGCAAGGTGGATTTGGTCTACCATTAGATTTAGATACAAGTTTACATGTATTATTAAAAACGTTTATTAAAGGATTACATGTGATGCGAAAGTGAATAGGAAGCGAGACAACCAAAAACCTTAGAAGCAATTCTAAGGTTTTTTTGTGCATATGATTCGAAAAGAATGGTAGGCTTTTTCTCATGAAATGATATCATTTTACAGGTTTGAAAAATGTATATATCGCTAAGAAAAAGCAAACGAAACTGAATACGATGGGATCTTGATAGGGACTAGGTTCAGAGCCCTTCTGGATTTCTGTAAGGAAGTCGTGGGTTTTCATGTTTATTGCTCCTTTAACTAATAATTTTTATAGGATGTGAGGGTTACGGTGGATAGGAATTGTTTTTTGAAATTTCATATAATAATTATTGCATAGCAATCCTATTCCTAAAACTATAAAATTTTCATAATATGTAAAATTGCATATTATTCTTTTTGAAATTTTTGTTATATTATCTTTATATTTAAATTAAAGGATTTTATTGAGATAAATGAGAATAACTGGAGGGATACTGTGAGTAAAACAGTGTTAGAAGCGTATAGTGCGGAAAGAAAAATAGAGAATATAACATATAAAAATCTATTTGTAATGATAGCAATGATTATAGGGATTTCACTCCTAGGAGGATTATTCCTTGGTTTAGCCTTTGAGATTTATGGAGAAGAAGCATTAAGTACTAAATTAGAAGGATATTATTTGCTCTTATTCGATGCATCTGTTGTTGCGATCGTTTTATTAGCTTATAAACCGGTTTTTCATTTTATTAAATCTATTTGGGATTTATCCGTTTTGAAGAGTGGGCAGACATATTTATATCTATTAATTGGTTTTATTGTCATTGCAGTATCACAATATTTAATGTTACATGTGTTTAGTTTTGAAAGTGCAGCAGAACAAAAGGAACAATTAGGGAGTTTAGGGCTTCAAAATAGCATACAAAGTATTATATATGTGTTAAGTGTTGCTATCATTACACCGGTTAAAGAAGAAATTTTATTTCGAGGTATTTTATATCGATTTTTAGAAAAGAGATATAATTTTTTAGTTAGTATCATTATTTCTTCCTTCATTTTTGGAATTCTTCATGAAGGTCTTCTAATTACGGCAACGATTATGGGAATGGTATTTGCAATGTTATACAAAAAGACGCAATCTATTATACCTAGTATTATGTTACACATTGTATGGAACTTACTTGTGAGTATAAGTATGATTGTATCTCTATAAAAATAAATACATACAAAATAAAAGATGAATGGCTCAGCTATTCATCTTTTATTTTGTATGCACGTGAAAAAATTAATTCATGTATACAATCAAAAAATAGCTAAATACTAACAGTGAACGAATAAAGAAAGGTAGGAGTATTCTATGCAAAATTTAACAGAGCTTGAAGTAGAAAATTTACGTCATTTAATTGGTGGACACGCAACAATTATTAACAAGTTGGAGCAGTATGCACAGACGTGTACGGATCCACAACTGAAACAAATGCTACAAAAAGATGCGCAAGATGCGCGAAATACGAAACAGCAATTAATGACTTTCCTAGGATAGGAGGAAGCGGAACATGAATGAAAAAGATATGGTAAATGATTATTTAGCAGGATTAAATGCAAGTTTAACAAGTTATGCAAATTATATTGCTCAGTCTGATAATGAACAGTTACATCAAACGTTAATTCAAATTCGTAATCAAGATGAGATGCGTCAACGTAATATGTATGAGTACGCAAAGCAAAAGAGTTATTACAAACCGGCAGCACCTGCTAACCCAATGATTGTACAGCAATTAAAAGGCCAATTAAGTGCAGAATAATGGGATGAAAAAACGGGCGAATGAAGTCGCTCGTTTTTTTCTTTTGTGTATGTCAATAAATATATAATAAATATTTTTCCAGTTGTAACAAATATGACGAAAATGGAATATAACAATTCACAAAAAGGACAAAAACTTTGTTCAATATTTCACAAAGTATCCATGGTTTCTATCGTGGGAACCTCTATAATTAGGAGTGTAAAGAACAAAAGAAATAGATTATATGATCAATTAGGAGAGATTGCCATGAAACGAAATACAAGAAAAATTGCAATTATCGGTACTGGATTAGTTGGATCAAGTTGTGCATATTCCATTGTAAATCAAGGCATTTGCGAAGAACTATTATTAATTGATATAAATCATGAACGTGCAGTTGGGGAAGCAATGGATTTATCACACTGCATTAACTTTACAAATACAAGAACAAAAGTATATGCAGGAAGCTATGAAGACTGTAAAGATATGGACATCGTTATTATTACAGCAGGACCAGCACCAAAGCCTGGGCAAAGTCGCTTAGATACTTTAGGAGCGAGTGCGAAAATTATGGAAAGTGTTGTTGGCGGTGTAATGGAAAGTGGATTTGACGGTATTTTCTTACTTGCATCGAACCCAGTTGATATTATTACATATGAAGTGTGGAAATTATCTGGATTACCTAGGAATCGTGTAATCGGTACTGGTACATCACTAGATTCTTCTCGCTTACGAACAATTTTATCTGAAATGTTACATGTAGATCCTCGTAGTATCCATGGGTATTCATTAGGAGAACATGGTGATTCTCAAATGGTTGCTTGGTCTCACGTAACTGTTGGTGGAAAGCCAATTCTACAAATTTTAGAAGAGAAAAAAGACAAATTTGGTGAAATAGATTTAGATGAAATTGTTGAGAAGACTGCAAAAGCTGGATGGGAAATTTATAAGCGTAAAGGAACTACTTATTACGGAATTGGAAACTCTCTAGCATATATTGCGAGTTCAATCTTTAACGATGATCACCGTGTCATTGCTGTATCAGCTATTTTAGATGGTGAGTACGGTGAATATGATATTTGCACAGGAGTACCAGCTATTATTACTAGAGATGGTATAAGAGAAATTGTAGAACTAAATTTAACAGAGGATGAAGAATCTCGATTCGCAAAATCAAACGATATTTTACGTGATTATATGAAAACAATTGGTTACTAACTTATAGGAGAAGGTGAAACAAATGAAGGAATATATAATGTCTCGTGTATTTAAAGCATCAGCTGGAATCGCACAAGGTATTTTCGTATCCCTTGGAATTGGTTTACTAATCGAAAATATAGGAAGAATTGTTGATATTCCGTTGCTTATTACAATCGGAGTTGTTGCAAAATCACTTATGGCACCAGCCATTGGTGCCGGAATTGCTTTTATGCTCGGTGCAAATGGACTTGTAATCTTCTCGGCTATGGTAGCTGGAGCGATTGGTGCCGGATCCATTTCAATTACTGAAGCAGGTCTAATTATTAAAACAGGTGAGCCAATCGGTGCATTATTAACAGCGACTTTAGCTGTATATATTGGTAAACGTTTAAGTGGAAAAACTGCGTTAGATATGATGCTCGTTCCATTTGCGGCAATATTAGGTTCTGGTTTAGTAGGTATTTGGTTATCTCATAATATTACTCCTGTTTTAAATACAGTTGGAGCGTTTATTAAAGATAGCTCAGCTGGTAGCCCGTTCATCGCATCTATCGTCATTGCAGTCGTTTGGGGACTATTACTTATCTCTCCAGCTTCATCAGCTGCGTTAGCGATCGCACTTAGCTTAGACGGTGTTGCAGGTGGTGCTGCTCTTGCCGGATGCGTCGCTCAGTTTATCGGATTCTCTGTTATCTCAGCGAAAGAAAACAATTTAGGTGGCATATTAGCTCAAGCACTTTGTACTCCGAAAGTACAGTTGCCAAATATCACTAAAAATCCAATGATTCTCGTTCCAACTGTCGTCGCCAGTGCTATAGTCGGTCCAGTATCCGCATTAATTTTCCAACTGGAAGCAGGAAAGGAAATTGCAGGTCTTGGATTAAGTTCTCTTATCGCACCAATTAATTTAATTTCCAGCCAAGGATGGGAAGTTCTCCCGGCGATGGTAATTACTTATATCGTCATTCCAGTAGCTGTTGCTTATATACTTTACATTGTTCTTAAAAAAGCAGGTCGTATTCATTCTGGTGATATGACTGTACCGCAATCTTAAATTGAAAATCTCCTTTTATATAGAGAAAAGCAGACTGGAAGCCACAGTCTGCTTTTTACATTTTGTGATTTTGTTTTACTGGAACACGTACTGTTTCTTTTGCTAGTAACAGCTGAACGCCGAAGTACAGTATGCTTGCAAGCGTCATTCCAGAAATGGCGTCTACAAATGCATGTTGCTTCGTAAATAGCGTTGATAAAATAATAAGCGTACCGAAGAAGGTAAGAATGTAATATTCAAAAGCATGTTGTTCTCTACGTCTAAAGGCAGCTAACATAATGATAAAGGTAGTAAGAACGTGAATGCTAGGGAAACAGTTTACCGGTTGATCGATACTATAAATATAGCGGACTAGTTCGGAAAATACGTCTGATCCAACGACTGTTGGACGTGGTACAGTTGTCTGCCAAAAATAATAAATAGAAAAACAAGCAAGTTTTCCAAGAATGATACTACTTAAAGTGACATAATATTGTTTTCGATCCGCAAAGCAGTAATAAATAAGTGCGCCGTATAAGTAAGGAAACCAAAGTAAATAAGGAATAATAAATGCTTTCACAAATGGAATCCAATCATCTACTACAGTTGTGACATCTACTGCGTGTACAGTAGATTTATTTAATACATCGTAAAGGGGACTTACGAGTACGAGTAGAAGTATATAACTTAACGGAAGAAAAGATGAAAGTTTAAATTTCTTCATGATAATCTCCTATGTTTAGTAATGTAAGTAAATTCAATTGATTATAATATAGAAACGTAATTTGGGCTATCGATTTTACTTACATTTTCTTGAATTAACCTTACGTTTTTGTCACTTGACTGAAAAGAAGGGGAGGGTGCTATATGAAGCGTTTATCGTATTTCTTATTTTTTATATTGATATGCCTAGTGGGTGCTGGGTGTGCAAAGGATAAAGAAGGAGATAAATTAGAATATAACGGAAGAGCACTCGTAATTGGAGTTGTTGGAGAAAAACCGAAAGATACGTTTAGGAATATAAAGTTTGAGGAAATGAAGTTAGAGGACCTGGAAAAGAAATCTAAGGAAGTGGATGGTTTTCTTGTCATGAAAAATCACTTTCAAGAAGCCTCAACAGAGCAGTATAAAGATGTATTTTCATCGCTAAAGAAACCAGTGTTTTTTATCGGTTTACAAGATAAATCATATTCAACGTTTATTACAAAAGGGATAGAGTATAACAGTGCCCGAAAAGATGTAAATGCTATGTATACGCAAGGGTTTGCAAATATCGGAAGTGGTGAAGGACAACAATGGGCAGTTGGTTTATCGAATGGTGGAAATACTGAAGAAAGTATTCATAATATGTATATCGTCGTATTTCAAACAATTGCAGATTATTTGAATAGATGAGGAAGGAGCCTGTATAAGAGGCTTTCCTTTATTTCGCATGCAGGAATCGGTTACATAGTGGGTTCAACTGATGCCATTGTTTATGAGGTTACTAATCGAAATTATGGAATACTGTAAATACAATATGCAAAAATGCATATTGTATTTATTTGGATATTACGTATGTTAAAATTAAATATAGAGATTTTTATATGTAATGAACTGAAATCAGAAATATCCAATGAATTTTGAGAGGTGTTACATGTTTACAAACAAGAAATTAATTCGATTTGGTCTAACATTACTTGTATGTTTATTTGTAATTGATTTTACAATCAGTTATTTTCAAGCATATCTTGAATCAGCGGCAGGTATTAAATGGGTAATATCAGAAACTTGGAGAACTATTTTGTTAGATGCCCCTGAAAGTATATTAGTTATTTTAGGCGCAATTGCTTTATATGATTTCACAAAAGAAACATCTCCAAAAGACGCATCCATTTAAATGCGTCTTTTTTCTTTGCAGTAATTTCTTCAACATCACGGAATACTCTCATTCTTACGGCCAAAATCGTTAGTTCCTTTTATATGTACGTCTTTGTCATTTAAAGTGTTTCCGGGTTTTGTGACTATAGGCTGAAATGGTTAAATAAACGTTTGTTTAAGATGTATGTTCGGTAGGAATAAATTGATGCAGCTCAAGGGTTAACAAAGAAAAATGAGGAGTTAATCAAACGTTTGTTTAAGATGTATGTTCGGTAGGAAGAAGTCGATGCAGATCAAGGGCTAATGAAGAAAAATAGGGATTTAATCAAACGTTTGTTTAAGATATATGTTCGGCGAGTGATAAGAGAAGAATCTAAAAAAATTATATATTTATTTTTTCTTAACAAATGGCGGAAAAATAAGAAAAATCAGCAGGATTATTAAAAATTATCACGAAATAAGTAAAAGTTTAGCGAATAATCGTTTGAAATAATAAAACGTTTTCTATATGATAAAGGTAAAGGTTAGTAAAAAAGTAGGTGAATTTATGACAGTAACATTTTATTCATATCCAAAGTGTGGCACATGTCAAAAAGCAAAGAAATGGTTTGAGGCAAACGATGTAGCATATGAGATGATTCATATTGTTGAAAATCCACCATCAAAAGAAGATTTACGTAATTTACATGAAAAAAGTGAATTACCATTAAAAAAATTCTTTAATACAAGTGGAATGCGTTACCGTGAACTTGGTCTGAAAGATAAGTTAAAGGATGCAAGTGAAGACGAAATGTACGAGCTTTTAGCATCTGATGGCATGTTGATTAAACGTCCAATTGTAACAGATGGAACGAATGTAACACTTGGTTTTAACGAAGAGCAGTTTGAAAGTGTGTGGAAAAAGTACCAATAAGGTATTTTTACATAATTAATACATTCACTGGAGGTACAGTCATGAGCATTCCAAATAATTTACGTTACTCTGAAGAACACGAATGGGTAAAAACTGAAGGTAATGAAGTTGTTATCGGTATTACTCACTTTGCACAAGGTGAGCTAGGCGATATCGTATTCGTTGAACTTCCTGAAGTAGGTGCAACAATCGAAGCTGACGAGCCATTCGGAAGCGTAGAATCTGTTAAAACGGTTTCTGAGTTATACGCACCTGTAAGTGGTAAAGTTGTAGCAGTAAACGAAGAATTAAGTGACCAACCAGAACTTGTTAACGAATCTCCATACGAGGGTGCATGGATGGTTAAAGTTGAACTTTCTGATGCAAGCCAAGTTGAGAAGTTATTAACTGCAGAAAAATATGCAGAAATGACAAACCAAGACTAATTATAGTCGACTAAAGGACAGCCTTTGTGCTGTCCTTTTTTATTTTGTGAAAAATAATGAACGTGGAATCATATACTAATTATCGTGTAGGAGAACGTTTTTTGGGAAAACTTTTTTGTTTAAGTTTTTATGATCTAGCTCCAGCGGCTAGAACAGTCGGTCATTTCACTCCTTCACTTGAGGCAAAAGGCGCCTCTAGTTCAGGGGTTCGGGTGCCCTCCTGTTCTGAACGAGCCGCCTCCGCTTTTCTTTTGCAAAAATAAACAGGAAACAACATGAAAATAACGAATATACTATATACTAAGTTAAAGGTTGTATAGTATATGGTGATCGGGTGATGACATATGATTTATGTGGAAAAAGTCATTATTGTAGAAGGTACATCAGATAGAAGAAAGATTGAATCTATTATTCGTGAACCGGTGGAAATTGTTTGTACAAATGGTACAATTGGTTTGTCGAAAATGGATGAGCTCGTTGATCAGTTTTTTGATAAGGAAGTGTATGTGCTAGTGGATGCTGATGATGCTGGAGAAAAGTTAAGGAAACAATTTCGAAAAGAATTTCCGCAAGCAGAGCATATTTATATTGATCGCTCGTACCGAGAAGTGGCAACTGCGCCATCTTCACACTTAGCAAATGTATTATGGGGAGCTGACATTGACGTTTATACAGAATATTTACGGTAAGGAATGATAGAAGTGATTGACTGGACAGGAGCCGAAGCAACAGCCCTAATAGAGAACGAAGAAAAAACAGTGTTATATGTATATACTCCAATGTGTGGAACATGCCAATTAGCAAAAAAGATGTTAACTGTCGTTGAGATGACAATTGAAGATTTGAAAATTGGAATGTTAGATTTAAATTATGCTCCGCATTTAGCGAAAGAGTATGGAATCGAAAGTGTACCGTGTTTACTTGTTTTTGAAAATGGGACACTCATGAAGAAGATATATGCATTTCATTCGGTTGAATATTTATATACGGAATTAAAGTAGGCGGCAAAGTTTTTGCCGCCTCGACATATTTCTCGGGAAATATGTCGAGATGCAGGGTGGTTACAGTATTTGTCGAGCGAAAATAACAGGATTGCTCTTTAGTGAGAGGGAATGGTATGTGTAATAGAAAGTGATATGAAGGATGTGATTTAGGGTGAAATTATATTCTTTGCTGCAATCATTTGTAAATTACGCTAATGGTCAATATCATTTAGAGCCGCTTTTAAGACAAGGAGAAAAAACTGTTAATTTCCGCTTTGGAGATGAGAGTTGTTCGTTACAAATTTCAAGAGATTATATAGAGTTGCTACATGAAGAAAGAGGAACGGAGCAAATCGTTTGTGTAGATGAAGAAGATGTAAAACAATTGGTGAACGGCAATGTAAGGTTGCAAATGTTAATGAACGATGGACGTGTACAATATTCGGGAACTTATCGAACGATGCTATTAGTTGAATCGATGTTTCACATATGTAAACCGATGTCAGTAGGTGCTTAAAATTCTGAAGTTTCATTTTTTGCTAAAATTTCTGTTGACATGGTGTGTGTATGTTGATACAATTCAATTCATAAAATATAGACAATTTCATAAATTACAAATCAGACGAAAATGTAATCTGATTTCTCTTATCAAGAGAGGTGGAGGGACTGTGCCCTGTGAAGCCCGGCAACCGTCAACTTATGTTGAAATGGTGCCAATTCCTGCAAAGCAAATGCTTTGAGAGATGAGAGAGAGGGATAATGTTGTTATATACGCACATAAACCTTTCTGCTTCTCTAAAGCAGAAAGGTTTTTTTATTGTTTGAATGTGGAGGACATTCAAATAATAAAAGTAGTGATAACGGTGGACTACACGCATTAAACATAAAAAATTGCGGAGTCGATCCAAAAATCTAGCTTAAGCGGCTAGAACAGTCGGTCGTTTCATCCCTTCCTATGAGGCAAAAAGCGCCTCTACGTCAGGGATTCGGGCGTCCTCTTGTTCTAAACGAGCCGCTTACGCTTTTTAAACAAAAAAGGGGTGATACACCATGATTCTATTAGAGAATGTAAAGAAAATATATAAAGCAAAAAGCGGTGATGTCACTGCTGTAGATAACGCCAATTTAAAAATAGACAAAGGTGAAATCTTTGGTGTTATCGGATATAGTGGCGCTGGGAAAAGTTCTTTAATCAGATTGTTCAATCAATTAGAGAAACCAACTTCTGGCCAAATTACAATTGCAAATCGCGTGATTTCAGCAATTACAGGAAGTGAACTTCGTAAGGCAAGGCAAGAAATCGGAATGATTTTTCAACACTTCAACTTACTTTGGTCACGAACTGTACGCGAAAATATCGAGTTCCCACTTGAGATTGCAGGTGTTGATAAGGCGAAGAGAAGAAAACGTGTGGATAAGTTAATTCATCTTGTTGGATTAGAGGGAAGAGGAGACGCGTATCCATCTCAGCTGAGCGGAGGACAAAAGCAACGCGTCGGTATTGCAAGAGCATTAGCTAACAATCCACAAGTGCTTTTATGTGATGAAGCAACATCAGCTCTTGATCCAGAAACGACAGATCAAATTTTAGATTTATTATTAGATATTAATAAGCGTCTCGGTTTAACAATTGTACTTATTACACATGAGATGCATGTGATTCGAAAGATTTGTAATCGAGTAGCGGTAATGGAGAAAGGAAAGATTGTAGAAACGGGTCCAGTACTTGATGTATTCCGTAATCCGCAGAAAGACATTACGAAACGATTTGTACAGCAGTTAACGGATTCTGAAGATACAAATGAAACGATTGAAAGTTTAATTGAAAAATATCCAGATGGTAAAGTAGTTCGTTTGCAGTTTATCGGTGAGGCTGTAGAAAGACCAGTACTTCAAAGGTTGATGCAACGCAGTGATATAGAAGTTAGCATTTTGCAAGGGAATATCGCACAAACGAATAACGGTTCTTACGGTAGTTTAGTTGTTCATTTAAATGGTGAGGAAACAGCGATTCAGCAAGCAATAGAGGGAATACATCAAGATCAAGTAGAGCTGGAGGTGATTGCACATGGATAAGTTACTCACAAATGTTGATTGGAATCAAATGTTAGAAGCAACTGGTGAAACGTTATATATGACGGCAATCGCAGCTCTTGCCACATTTGTTTTAGGACTAATTTTAGGATTGTTACTTTTCATGACGGCGAAAGATAATTTATGGGAAAACAAAACGGTTAATACAGCGATTGGAGCGTTCGTAAACATTTTCCGTTCGATACCGTTCATCATTTTAATTATTTTATTAATCCCATTCACAAAGATCTTGCTTGGAACAATTCTTGGAGCAAGTGCAGCGTTGCCAGCTCTAATTATTGGAGCGGCACCATTTTACGCAAGAATGGTTGAAATTGCACTTCGTGAAATTGATAAAGGTGTAATCGAAGCTTCAAAAGCGATGGGAGCAAAAACAAGCACAATTATTTTGAAAGTGTTAATTCCAGAATCATTACCAGCGTTAGTATCTGGTATTACGGTTACGACAATTGCTTTAGTAGGCTATACAGCGATGGCGGGAGTTGTTGGTGCTGGTGGCCTTGGAACACTTGCTTATTTAGAAGGATTCCAACGAGGAAATAACGATGTAACAATCGTCGCGACAATTTGTGTATTACTAGTTGTATTTTTCATTCAGTGGATTGGTGATAGTTTAACGACTCGAATAGATAAACGATAATAAAAAACGGGAGGATGCTTCAAATGAAAAAATTATTACTTACAGCACTTATTTCAACTTCAATTTTTGGGTTAGCTGCTTGTGGCGGGAAAGATAAAGATGAAAAGAAACTTGTTGTTGGTGCTTCTAACGTACCGCACGCTGAAATTTTAGAAAAGGCAAAACCGTTACTTGAGAAAAAAGGAATTGAATTAGAAGTGAAAAAGTTCCAAGATTACGTGTTGCCAAATAAATCGTTAGCGGATAAGGATTTGGATGCAAACTACTTCCAGCACATTCCGTATTTAGAAAAAGAAATGAAAGATAAAAAATATGACTTTGAAATAGCAGGGAAAATTCATTTAGAACCAATTGGTGTATACTCTCAAAAATATAAGACTTTAAAAGAACTTCCGGACGGAGCGACAATTATTATGAGTAATTCCGTTACTGACCATGGACGTGGTTTAGCAATTTTACAAAAAGAAGGAATTTTAAAAATTAAAGACGGAGTAGATCCAGTTAGTGCAACTCCAAAAGATATTGCAGATAATCCAAAAAACTTAAAATTCAAAACAGATATCGAGCCAGGTCTATTGCCACAAGTGTATAACAATAAAGAAGGCGATGCTGTTTTAATTAACTCTAACTATGCAATTGATGCGAAATTAAACCCAGAAAAAGATGCAATTGCAATTGAAGGCGATGATTCTCCATACGCAAACGTAGTAGCTGTTCGTAAAGGTGATAAAGATAAAAAAGCGATTAAAGAGCTTGTAGAAGTATTGCACTCTAAAGAAATCGAAGACTTTATTAATAAAGAATATAAAGGAGCGGTTGTTCCTGTAAAAGAATAATTGCTGAAAAGGGCTGGTGTATGCCGGCCCT
The DNA here is from genome assembly GCF_054823925.1 of Bacillus sp. F9_6S_D1_P_5. Lineage (NCBI taxonomy): Bacteria > Bacillati > Bacillota > Bacilli > Caryophanales > Bacillaceae > Bacillus > Bacillus sp. F9_6S_D1_P_5. The sequence continues at coordinate 27,725 of NZ_JBTREW010000019.1, forward strand.
TTTTTCTAACTACATAACTTTAAGGGAGAAGGGGACATCATATGAAAAAGATTCTATTGTCAGTTGTTACAGCGCTGTCTGTATTTACATTAGCGGCTTGTGGTGGGAAAGAAGAGAATAAGCTTGTTGTGGGAGCTTCTAACGTGCCGCACGCTGTTATTTTAGAGAAGGCACAGCCGATATTAGAGAAAAAGGGTATTAAATTAGAAATTAAAAAGTTCCAAGATTATGTGCTGCCGAATAAAGCATTGGCGGATAAGGAAATTGATGCAAACTACTTCCAACACATTCCTTACTTAGATAAAGAAATTCAAGAAAAAGGATATAAAATTGTAAACGCAGGAAAAATCCATTTAGAGCCAATGGGCATTTATTCTAAGAAATACAAAAGCTTAAAAGACTTGCCAGATGGCGGGACAGTTATTATGAGTAACAACGTAGCAGAGCGTGGACGTATGCTAGCACTTTTACAAAAAGGTGGCGTTATTAAATTAAAAGACGGTGTAGATGTTGTTAAGGCAACAGTAAAAGATGTTGTAGAAAACCCGAAAAACTTAAAGTTTAAAACAGATGTTGAACCTGGATTGTCACCGAAGTTATATGAAAATAATGAAGGTGACGCTTTATTCATTAATTCAAACTATGCAATTGATGCGAATTTAAATCCAACAAAGGATGCAATTGCAATTGAAGGATCAGACTCTCCATACGCAAATATTATTGCAGTTCGTAAAGGTGACGAGAAGAAAAAAGAAATTAAAGAATTAGTAGAAGTATTGCATTCAAAAGAAATTCAAGAATTTATTAATAAAGAATATAAAGGTGCTGTACTTCCGGTAAGTGAATAAACACAAGGAAAGGATTGGAAAATTACCAGTCCTTTTTTCTTTATATAAATAAGAAGAAAGGTGTATCATATAAGGATGCAAGGGAAATACTTATATACATTTGTGAAAAAATTGTTACTTTTTTTCGTCGTTTGCGATATCATTTTATTTGATATAAGATTAGAATGAGAATAAAATGAGAATATGAACGTTTTAGGAATTTTTAAAATGTATATATAGGATTAATGGAGGTATTGAGATGGCTGGTTCTACATTAACGGTTAAAGACTTACACGTATCAATTGATGGCAAAGAAATTTTAAAAGGTGTAAACCTTGAAGTAAAAGGTGGAGAAATCCACGCAATTATGGGACCTAACGGAACAGGTAAATCAACTTTATCTTCTGCAATTATGGGTCACCCAAAATATGAAGTAACAGAAGGTAGCATCATCATCGACGGTGAAGATGTATTAGAAATGGAAGTAGATGAGCGCGCACAAGCAGGTCTATTCCTAGCAATGCAATATCCAAGTGAAATTAGCGGAGTAACAAACGCTGACTTCTTACGTTCTGCAATTAATGCACGTCGTGAAGAGGGCGATGAAATTTCTCTTATGAAATTTATCCGTACATTAGATAAAAACATGGAATTCCTAGAAATGGATCCAGAAATGGCACAACGTTACTTAAACGAAGGTTTCTCTGGTGGAGAGAAAAAACGTAACGAAATTCTTCAATTAATGATGATTGAGCCAAAAATCGCAATCTTAGACGAAATCGACTCAGGTCTTGATATCGATGCATTAAAAGTTGTATCTAAAGGTATTAACCAAATGCGCGGCGAAGAGTTCGGTTGCCTAATGATTACGCATTACCAACGTTTATTAAACTACATCACTCCAGACTTCGTTCACGTTATGATGAACGGTCGTATCGTTAAATCTGGTGGCCCTGAGCTTGCACAACGTCTAGAAGCTGAAGGTTATGACTGGATTAAAAAAGAATTAGGTATTGAAGACGAAACAACAGAGCAAGAAGCGTAAGAGAGGAGCATAAACATGACAATCGGTACATTACCTTTCGATCAAGAAACAATCCGTCAACGCGCAAGCGAAGTAAACGAAGCTGCTTGGTTGACTGAGTTCCGCTTACAAGCTCTTGCACAAGCAACTGAACTTCCAATGCCAACGCCTGATAAAACGAAAATTGAAAAATGGGACTTTATCGGAAAAGGCGACGCTGCTAAGCAAGAGCCTGTAAGTTCTTTAACAGAGCTTCCAGAAGCAGTGAAAAACTTAATCGATGAAAACAACAGCGTATTAGTACAACGTACTGGTACAACAGCGTTCGTTTCTTTAGCAGAAGAAGCAAAAGAAAAAGGTGTTATTTTTACAGACATCGTAACAGCTGCAACTGAGCACGCTGAGCTAGTACAAAAGTATTTAATGAAAGACGGCGTGAAGGTAGACGAGCATCGTTTAACTGCACTTCATGCTGCATTAATCAACGGCGGTGCATTCGTATATGTTCCGAAAAACGTTGTTCTTGAAACTCCACTTCAAGCTGTATTCTTAGTAGACGGCGAAGAAGCTAACGTATATAACCACGTATTATTCGTAGCTGATGCGAACAGTACTGCAACTTATGTAGAAAACTACGTTGCAAATGAAAATGCTAAAGGTATTGCAAATATCGTAGCAGAAGTAATCGTGGAACAAGGCGCACAAGTGAAATTCGGTGCGGTTGATCTATTAGCAAAAGACGTAACAACTTACGTTAACCGCCGCGGCACAGTAGGACGCGACGGCCGCATTGATTGGGCTCTAGGCCTTATGAATGACGGAAACACAATTTCAGAGAACGTTACAAACTTAATGGGCGACGGTTCATATGCTGATACGAAAACAGTAACAATTGGCCGTGGTAACCAAACGCAAAACTTTACAACTAAAGTTGTTCACTTCGGTAAACACTCTGAAGGTTGGATTTTAAAACACGGTGTACAAAAAGATAGTGCAACATCTATCTTTAACGGAATTGGTAAGATTGAACACGGTGCATCTAAATCGAATGCACAACAATCTTCTCGCGTTCTTATGTTAGATGAAAAAGCACGCGGTGATGCAAACCCAATTCTTTTAATCGACGAAGATGATGTAATGGCAGGTCACGCAGCTTCAGTAGGCCGCGTAGATCCGTACCAATTATACTACTTGATGAGCCGTGGTATTCCAAAACGCGAAGCAGAACGTTTAGTCATCCATGGATTCTTAGCACCTGTAGTTAATGAGCTTCCAATTGAAGGAGTAAAGGCACAGCTTGTTGAGGTAATTGAAAGGAAAGTTCGCTAATGAATATTCATGAAATACGCAAACAGTTTCCAATTCTTGATCAAAAAGTGAACGGCAAACAACTTGTTTATTTCGATAGTGCAGCAACTTCTCAAAAACCAATTCAAGTCATTGAAACGTTAGAACGTTACTATAAAGAATATAATTCTAACGTGCATCGCGGTGTTCATACGCTCGGTACGAAAGCTACCGACGCGTATGAAGGTGCACGCGAGAAAGTTCGTAAGTTTATTAATGCGAAATCAATGGAAGAGATTATTTTCACACGCGGAACGACAACTGCATTAAATACAGTAGCGGCTAGCTATGGTCTTGAAAATGTAAAAGAAGGCGATGAAATCGTTATTTCTTACATGGAGCACCATAGTAACATCATTCCGTGGCAACAAGTTGCGAAGAAAACTGGTGCAACTTTAAAATACCTTCCGCTTCAACCAGACGGTACAATTTCTTTAGAAGATGTTCGTCAAACAGTTACACCGAATACAAAAATCGTTTCTATTATGCAAGTTTCAAACGTGCTTGGAACGATTAACCCTGTAAAAGAAATCGGAGCAATCGCACACGAAAATGGCGCAATTATGGTCGTTGACGGTGCACAAAGTACACCTCATATGAAAGTGGATGTACAAGATTTGAATTGTGATTTCTACGCATTATCTGCTCATAAGATGTGCGGACCTACAGGTATCGGGGTATTATATGGTAAAAAAGAATTGCTAAACAATATGGAGCCAATTGAATTTGGCGGTGAAATGATTGATTTCGTAGATTTACAAGAATCTACGTGGAAAGAGCTTCCGTGGAAGTTCGAAGCAGGTACACCGATTATCGGTAATGCAATCGGACTTGGTGCGGCAATTGATTTCCTAGAAGAAATCGGTCTTCATAATATTGAAAAGCATGAACATGAATTAGCGCAATACGCTTTAGAAAGACTATCAGAAGTAGATGGCGTTACAATTTATGGTCCAAAGCATCGCGCTGGTCTTGTTACATTTAATATTGAAGACGTACATCCTCACGATGTAGCGACAGTATTAGATGTAGAAGGCATTGCGGTTCGCGCAGGACACCACTGTGCACAACCGCTTATGAAGTGGCTGAAAGCTTCTTCAACAGCACGTGCGAGCTTCTATTTATATAATACAAAAGAAGAAATTGATACATTTGTTGAATCGCTAATCAAGACAAAGGAGTATTTCACAAATGTCATTTAATAATTTAGATACGTTATATCGTCAAGTTATTATGGATCATTATAAGAATCCTCGTAACAATGGCGTGTTAGAAGATAGTGTTACCGTTAACTTGAACAACCCAACTTGCGGCGATCGTATTCAACTTACGATGAAAGTAGAAGAGGGTATTGTGCAAGAGGCGAAGTTTGAAGGAGAAGGATGTTCTATCTCAATGTCTTCAGCTTCAATGATGACACAAGCAGTAAAAGGTAAGAAAATTGAAGAGGCACTTCAGCTGTCTAAAATTTTCTCTGACATGATGCTAGGAAAAGAGTACGATGACAGCATCGATTTAGGAGATATTGAAGCATTACAAGGCGTATGCAAGTTCCCGGCACGTATTAAATGTGCAACATTAGCGTGGAAAGCGTTAGAAAAGGGCTTAAACGAAGATAAGTAATGTTAAAGGTTCCTAAAAACGAGGTTATCTAAGGAGGGACACACCAACATGGCGAAGCAACTGCCAGATATCGGCGATTATAAATATGGTTTCAAAGACAAAGACGTTTCGATTTTCCGTGCTGGACGCGGTTTAACAAAAGAGATCGTTGAAGAGATTTCACGTATGAAAGAAGAACCACAGTGGATGTTAGACTTCCGTTTAAAATCACTGGATAAGTTCTATGAAATGCCAATGCCACAATGGGGCGGCGACTTAAACGACTTAGATTTCGATGAAATTACGTACTACGTAAAACCATCTGAGAAATCTGAGAAGTCTTGGGATGAAGTACCTGATGAAATTAAAGCAACATTTGATAAATTAGGTATTCCAGAAGCTGAGCAAAAATATTTAGCTGGTGTATCTGCACAGTACGAATCTGAAGTTGTATACCACAACATGAAAGAAGACCTAGAAGCTCTAGGAATCGTCTTCAAAGATACAGATAGCGCATTAAAAGAGAACGAAGATATTTTCCGTGAGCATTTCGGAAAAGTAATCCCACCAACAGACAACAAATTCTCTGCATTAAACTCTGCAGTTTGGTCTGGTGGATCATTCATCTACGTTCCAAAAGGTGTAAAAGTTGATACACCACTTCAAGCGTATTTCCGTATTAACTCTGAAAATATGGGACAATTCGAGCGTACGCTTATCATCGTAGACGAAGGCGCACACGTACACTACGTAGAAGGTTGTACAGCACCTGTTTACACTACTAACTCACTTCACAGTGCGGTAGTAGAAATCATCATTAAAAAAGATGCATATTGCCGTTATACAACAATCCAAAACTGGGCGAACAACGTATACAACCTAGTTACAAAACGTGCGGTTTGTGAAGAAAACGCAACGATGGAATGGATTGACGGTAACATCGGATCTAAATTAACGATGAAATACCCAGCAGTTATCTTAAAAGGCGAAGGCGCTCGTGGTTTAACATTATCTATCGCGATTGCTGGTAAAGGCCAACACCAAGATGCTGGTGCGAAAATGATTCACTTAGCACCAAACACGTCTTCAACAATCGTTTCTAAATCGATTGCGAAGCATGGTGGTAAAGTAACTTACCGTGGTATCGTACACTTCGGACCAAAAGCGAAAAACTCTCGCTCTAACATCGAGTGTGACACGTTAATCATGGATAACCAATCTACATCTGATACAATTCCTTATAACGAAATCAAAAACGATTACGTTTCACTTGAGCATGAAGCGAAAGTATCGAAAGTATCAGAAGAACAATTATTCTACCTAATGAGCCGCGGTATTTCTGAGCAAGAAGCTACAGAAATGATCGTAATGGGCTTCATCGAGCCATTCACTCGCGAACTTCCAATGGAATACGCAGTTGAAATGAACCGCCTAATCAAGTTTGAGATGGAAGGTTCTATCGGTTAAATAGAAATGCGGAGCCGACTGTTCAGACCCGTTGGCTAAGGTTCTTAGACATGAGGGTCTAGGAGGCGAAGCTGGACAATATATAAAGTGGAAGCGCCCTGCTATGCAGGGCGTTTTTTTATGTTGTGTGAGCTGGGCTTGGAGTTAGCTGAGATACCCAGGTAGGTTTCAAACTAAATATATCAGCGATTTTTCAAATATATCGACCACAACTCGGAATATATCAGCGATTATTTCAATATATCGACTTATCAACAAATTACGACAAAAGAAATTCTTCATATACCCCTCACCCTTTTATATGAAAAGAGACCGACTGGAAGTAAGGCAAAGATACTGACAAATCCACTGGTGAATCCAATTGAAAAACGACCTACGAGCCTTTTGTTAAAGTTTTTGACAAATCTAACACTACCTGAATCCCACACAAAACCATCTAAAATCCTTTCACACCAACTAGAAAAAACAAAAGTTTTTCATATTAAAAAGGGCAATCTTTTGCTTTTTCTCTCAATGCGAGTACAATGTAAAATAGCAAGAAAAGACGAAAAGTATTTACAGGATTATTGCGTACGTGTAGCGTAAATGGCAGTAAGGAACTGAGAGGAGGTTTTTTCTCTGAATATAAATAAAGAAACAATCATCCACCTTTATCATACAAACGATATACATAGTCATTTTGAAAATTGGCCGCAAATTTCTCGGTTTGTACAAGGAGAGAAAAAGCGAAGACAAGAAGCGGGAGAGACCGTTTTGACGGTTGATATCGGCGATCATGTGGATCGTTTTCATAGTATTTCGGAAGCGACGAATGGACTTGGTAATACGAAGCTTTTGAATGAGGCGTTATATGATTATGTAACGATCGGAAATAATGAAGGAATTACGTTAGCGAAGGAGCATTTGAATCGTCTATATGATGATGCTGGATTTGAGGTGCTCGTCGCGAATTTATTTGAAAAAGAAGGTGTACGTCCAGCATGGGCAAAGCCTTATAAATTACATACAACGACAGAGGGGATTACAATTGCTTTTATCGGGTTAACGGTAGCTTATCCAGAGTTTTATCATATGCTCGATTGGCATATTGAAGATCCGCTTATCCATTTAGAGTCTATTTTAGAAGAAATGCGAGATGAGGCTCATATTACAGTTGTCCTTTCTCACCTTGGAAAAAGCATGGATGAGTATATGGCGGAGCATTATGATATAGATGTTATTTTAGGTGCACATACGCACCATTTATTTGAGCGTGGCGTTCTTATGAATAATACTTTACTTTGTTGTTGTGAAAAGTGGGGACGTTACGTTGGGCACGTCCAGCTTACTGTGGATAAAAAGACGAAGAAGCTGTTGAAAAAGGACGGTAGAGCGATTAAGACAGAACGTTTAGGTGCTTATAGCAAACCGTTATCCACAATTGAATTGCTGCAAGAAGAAAGTAAACAGATTATGGAAGATCCTGTCGTTCATTTAAAGGAATCATTACCAGTTGATTGGTTTCATGAGACAGCATTTTCGCACATGTTAGCAAATGCGCTGAAAACGTGGTGTGGTGCAGAGATTGGCATGGTGAACGCTGGTGTACTCCTTGAAGGATTAGATGAAGGTGTTGTGACGCGCGGAGATATTCACAGAATTTGTCCACATCCAATTAATCCATGTTTATTAAAGGTGCCGGGGAAAACGCTAAGAGAAGTTATTTTAAAAGCGCGTCGCCCGAATATGGAGAACCTTGAGGTAAAAGGATTCGGATTTCGCGGGAAAGTGATGGGGAAAATGATTTACGCTGGTGTCGACGTCATTCCAGATACGATTCCTGGAAATAAAATTTTACTAGAAGATGTATTGATTAACGGGGAATCGCTGGAATTAGATCGTATATATACAGTAGGAACGATTGATATGTTTACATTCGGCTACTTATACCCAGAGCTATCCACACTTTCTGACAAACAATATTATATGCCAGAACTACTTAGAGATGTGTTAACAGACATGTTAATAACTCATACATCTTCCGTCAAACTATAGGCTAGTTAACTTGTAACACTCATTTTTCTCTCGTCATACAGATAAGAAAGAGAGGAGTGTGAACTATGGTTAATGTGGAGCCAATTATAATCGATAATTATACGTTTATTGCGGTTAGCGTCAAACTTCCAAAGACAAATTTGCTAGCGGTAATGAGCGATAAAGGATATATTATGTGTGGTGCATTAGATGTAGGTCTTTTAAATGAGAAGTTAGGGGATCGAGGAATTATTGCTGGCCGCGCGGTTGGTGTAAGAACGATTGAACAACTTCTTGAAGCGCCGCTAGAATCAGTAACGATTGAAGCCGAAGCGTTAGGTATTACGGCTGGTACAATCGGAAAAGAAGCATTATTAAAAATGAGATAAGCATATATCGTCCCTCCTTCTTGCATAGAAATGATATAAGAAGGAGGGTTTTTTATGAGTATATTTCGTTCGAAAAATTCGCGGTTTGGAAGGGGACCTATTTCCTTTCGGCACATACTGCTTATGTCGTTTATTCTTTTTATCATATTACTCGTGCAAGGATTATGGATTGTAAATAGTAGCATTCAGCCGACATTAATTAAATATGGAGAAGTAGAGACGCATAAAATGGCGACAGCGGTTATGACAAAGGCGGTAAAAGATAGAATTAATGAAGGGTTCGATGTCGATTCATTAATGAAAGTACAAAATGATAAAAACGGGAAAGTATCCACAATTAATTTAAATACGAAGCAAGTAAATGAAATCGTAACTTCAACGACCATGTACATAGAAAAATATTTACAGCAAGTAGAACAAGGTGATTTGAAAGAGTTAGGTATTTCTGAAAAAAATGGAGCAACGATGGCAGTTCCTTTTGGTCGCGTAACGGATAATGCGCTTCTTGGAAATATAGGACCCGACATTCCAATTGATTTCACGACGATTGGTCATGTAAATACAGATATTAAACAAAAAATTGAACCGCACGGAATTAATACGACAGCGATTCAAATTATTATGGAGATGGAAGTCACGTTGCAAGTGATTATTCCATTTCATACGAAAGAAATAAAAGTGAAGCAAGACGTTCCGATTGCAACGCGCATTGTTCAAGGAGAAGTGCCTACGTATTATGGAAGCGGAAGTGTTGTTGTACCTGATAAAAAGAAAACGGATAGTTAGTCGAATATAAAAAATAACCGTAGCAATGTGCTACGGTTATCGTTTTGTATTCGCTCGTTCTTTTCGCTCCCAAAGACTTAAATGCATGTATGGATCGAAAGCCCATTCTGTATAACCATTGTCTTTATACATGCCGAAATGTAAGTGGGGCGGGAATTTTCCAGCTGTGCCGGGAGGGCCGTAACCGGTGCTACCAACAAATCCGATTACTTTTCCAGGCTCAACAATTTGTCCGAGCTGTATTTCTTTTGAGAATCCGCCTAAATGAGCGTAATAATGGTAATTATTATGAAGGTCGCGAATACCGATGCGCCATCCGCCAAGACGGTTCCAACCTTTTGTTTCAATAATGCCATAGCAAGTAGACCTTACTGGTACGCCATAGCCTGCAAAAATATCTGTTCCTTCATGAACTCTTCTTCCCCCAAAACTTCTTCCAGCGCCAAAAGTACTACGGTAGCTATGGTCGCTACGAATCGGAAGAGGGAAAGCATTTCCTTCTAAATTAATACGTCCATAATGTTTATAAATTTGGGCGTATTCGGTAATTAATTCAACTGTTTTCGCACGTCTATAATATTCCCAAAGCATAATGTGAATACGGTCTTCGGACAATCCTTGTTTCTTTAAAATCGTTGCTGCTGTATGCAAAAGATCACGATCGTTATTTGCATTTGCAAATCCATCTTTGTCACCGTCTAAACCCATCCCGCCAAATAGAGAAATTGTATGGGGGAGAGTGTCGTTACCATTAACGGGTCCGGCCCATACTTCTCGTTTGAAATAAAGGGAAATGATGGCATCTGGTTTTTTCGGAATATCTTTTCTTACGCTCCGTATATTTCTTTCATATTGATCCATTGCAGCTAAGTAATACCACGGAATGCCTGAAGATTGCTCGGTTTCTTTATATAGTGCCATGCGCTTTTCGTATATGCTTTGCTGATTATCTTCACCGTAAGCGATGTTTTGGTGGAGAAGAAAGCAAATCGAAAGCAAAAGAGAAATTTTTCGAAGCATGAAATAGACTCCTTTCACAACATCACTCTTTTTAGTGTGGGATATACGGAGTATTTCATTATAGGGAACGATTGGAAAAAATCTTAGAATCTTCATTTGAGCAAATCGCTTTCATACGTTAGAATAGATATGTTACATTGAAAGAAGCGAACACGGTAAACTATTTCATATTGTGCGGAGTTGATAACCATGACAAAACAAACAGAATATAAGCGCAAGCCCGAATGGTTGAAAATTAAGTTAAACACGAATGAAAACTATACAGGCTTAAAGAAAATGATGCGTTCTAAGAATCTTCATACAGTTTGTGAAGAAGCAAAATGTCCGAATATTCATGAATGCTGGGCTGTAAGAAAAACAGCAACATTCATGATTTTAGGTGCAGTATGTACACGTGCTTGTCGTTTCTGTGCGGTTAAAACAGGCTTACCAACTGAGCTTGATTTACAAGAGCCAGAACGCGTAGCAGATTCTGTAGTACAAATGGGCTTAAAGCACGTTGTTATAACAGCGGTTGCACGTGATGATTTAAAAGACGGCGGAGCAGCTGTTTTTGCTGAAACAGTACGCGCTGTACGTCGTAAAAATCCATTTACGTCAATCGAAGTATTACCATCTGATATGGGTGGAGTAGAAGAAAACTTAAAAATGTTAATGGATGCAAAACCAGATATTTTAAACCATAACATTGAAACAGTACGTCGATTATCTAACCGAGTTCGCGCTAGAGCAAAATATGACCGTTCATTAGAGTTTTTACGTCGAGCGAAAGAAATGCAGCCTGATATTCCAACTAAATCGAGCATTATGGTGGGGTTAGGTGAAACGAGAGAAGATTTAATTGAAGCAATGGATGACTTACGTGCAAACAATGTGGATATTTTAACTCTTGGACAATACCTACAACCATCTAAGAAGCATTTACCAGTTCTTAAATATTACCCACCAGCAGAATTTGCAGAGCTTAAAGAAATTGCACTTAGCAAAGGATTTAGCCACTGTGAAGCTGGTCCACTTGTGCGTTCTTCTTACCATGCGGACGAGCAAGTTCGTTCTGCAAAAGAAAAAACAGCAGAAGCAAAATAATGAAAGAAGAGAGCTAACAATTAGCTCTCTTTTTGTTCGTACTCTAAAACGGTATTTGGACATGTTAATAAAATCTTTTTTAATTCCTCTGTGGATAATTCAATTGTAAATTCAGGTACACCAGGTGTAATTAAAATTTTGTCGTAAGTATAAATCGTACAATCCACAATAATTGTTACATCTTGTGAATAACCGAAAGGAGCGACACATCCTGGCGTACAACCAGTTTTGTCTCGCAGTTCATCAGGAGAACAGAGAGATAAGCGTTCTCCTGTTATTTCTTTCATCTCTCCTCGGTTGAGTCTTGTGCCCTCTAACGTGAAAAATACGTAATAATCTCCAGACTTTGATTTTAAAAATAAGCTTTTACTTGGAGTACCTTGTAAGCCAAGCCTTTCACGTACGATACGATCTGTTTCATAATCGAGTACGGGTTCGTGCTCAAACTTTTCGTAAGAAGCATTTGTTTTATGTAGTAAAGCAAGTACATCTTCGTACATATGGAGTGATACCCCTTTCTATTGTTCGTACAGTTTCTTCTCGTGGCGTCAACTGAATGTGTTGGAAAGAGATATTACTTGGACGATGCTTCCCATAGTCGTTTTATAGTACATTGTTCATCGATTATAATTTCATAAACATCAGGATTCGTTAAAGCTCTCCATTCATTAAAGCCGATCGTGTGATCAAAGTGCTTTAAAATGAGCGTAAGTAAGTTTCCATGTGTAACGAGTAGTGTTGTAGTATGGTTTAATTTTAAAACGTCTTGGATAAGCGATATAGCACGGTCCGTTGCTTGTTTTGTCGACTCTCCGCCTGAAAAGGCAATTTCTATATTTGTAAAAGTAGATTCTAGTTTTTGCAACCAATCGTCCATTGGAACGTCGTTTAATATGCGTTCAGCTAATCGTTCATCTTCCTGGATAGACAAATTAGCTTGGAGCGCATAGGGCCGAATAGAATTGATAGCTCGCACAAATGGGCTTGAGATAATATGATCTATTTGTGGTTGGGTTTCTAAGAGGAATGTAGCAAGAGTGTTTGCTTCATTTTTTCCTGCAATCGTTAATTCGGCATCACGTTCTTGGCCATTTGCTGAACAATGTCGTATTACAATCAATTTCTTCATAATTCATCCCCATCTTTCAAGTTGACGCTATATACTTCGACAAATGTGAAAAAAATTCCTTTTTATTGGAAACGGCATATTGATTGAAATGTGTGGAAAAGTAATGTGGATAACGAATATTTGAGGTGCACTTATGAAAAAAATGATATGTATTATATTCAGTCTTTGTTTTTTTCTGTACTTGTCCACAACATATGCAGAATCGAATACAAAATTTAATTATCCAAGCAACCGAAATAAATCGTTTGTGAGTGAAGATATGTTTTATGAACAGTTAGATGAAAAGGTGTATAAAGAATATAAAAATGCAGCATATAGCGTTCGAAAAAAAATCTCATTTAAAGAAGTGCCTGATGAAGAATTTTCTTTCCTAAAAAAACAGCTGCGGGTTGTCGGAGTAGTGTGGTGTTTCAAGATTCTTTTATTCATCCTGATCGCCAAGTTTATTTTTTCGCTTCCTTTTCTCAAAATGAAGTAGAAGAGCTTCATAAGTATATTGTTATAGATGCAGAAACGAAGAGGGAGTTGCAAGAGGGAAAAAGCTATCGTCATTAGGATAATCTATATAAAAAATAACCCACCAATAGGTGGGTTATTTTTACTCCGGTACACTCATTAATTTCTCTTTCATTTTACGAATAAGAATGACAGCACCAATTGTGAAGAGAAGGGTAATTCCTTCTGCAACAAAGATGTTGATTGTTTTTGTTTGGTAAAGTGCGGCGAAAAAGTCTACAAATGCATGGAATAATATAGCGTAAACAAGGAAGATATATTTCTTCTGTTTTACTGCGTATAAGACAAGCATCGTAAAGGCAATTTGCAACACAAGAGCCATAATTCTTTCCAAGCTGCCAAGGAAGTATAAATAAGCAGGCTGCTCTATTAACATATCCTTTACAACATTTAATTGTGGTAGTTTTTCTGCCATTTGTGCGAAGCTACCGTTGTTAATAGCATTTGCGAATATAAGTGTCTGCAATGCAGAGAATCCACCAACTAAAATGGATTCAATCCCGCCGTGACCTATTCCGTAAGCAAAACCATCTTTATATTCTTGATATTTTTTTAGTAGGAAGAAGAAGGCAACGAAACGTCCTAATTCTTCAAAAATACCAGCGGTTAGTCCGCCATAAAGTGCAAAGACAAATGGATTTTCTAAAATTGGAGCGATTGCCGGATTTCCGCGCATAAATAGGTGGAATGGTGTCTCAAGAATTTGAGTAAACCCAATAAAAATAAGAGCACCAACGCCCACTACTTTCCAATTAATATGGTATTTTTTACGAAAATAAACAAACGCAATAATAGGTACCAGAATCGAAAGCACAAGTTGAATTGTGATACTGGCAATTACCGTACTTGAAATCATACTTTCACCGCTTTCTAATATATGTACATATCTATTATGCATGAAATATAGTGGAGATGAAACTTTTAACAAAAAATGAATTTACTTATTGACTCTAACGTTGCGTCATACTTTATCGTATGTATTAAGGGGGAGATACACATGACAATGAGGGTAAAAGAAGTAGCTAATTTAGTTGGAATTAGTGTGCGCACACTGCATCATTATGATGAAATTGGGTTGTTAACCCCAGACGAGACGACAGAGTCTGGATATCGTCTGTATTCCAATGAAAATTTAGAGACATTGCAGCAAATTTTATTTTTTAAAGAGCTAGGCTTCCCTTTGAAGAAAATTAAAGAAATTATCATGAGTCCATCATTTGACCGGGAAGAAGCATTACAGCTTCATAAGAAAATGCTTCTTGAAAAGCGTGCTAGGTTAGATAAGGTGATTGCGACGATTGATAAAACCATTCAGCATACAAAAGGAGAGATTGAAATGACGAACAAAGAGAAATTTGAAGGCTTCGATTTCAGCCATAATCCGTACGAAGAAGAAGCGCGTGAACGATGGGGAGACGCAGCTGTAGACAAAGCGAATGAATATGCGAAAGGTATGTCAAAAGACAATCAAGAAGAGTTCAATACGATTTATAGAAATTTAGCAGCGCTTAGACACGGTGCACCAGATTCTAAAGAGGCACAGGAAGCAATTGGAGTATGGTACGATTACTTGCAAAACTTCGGTGAATATTCACTAGATGCTTTTAAAGGGCTCGGTCAAATGTACGTCGCTGATGAGCGCTTCATGAAAAATATCGATAAGTTTGGCGAAGGATTAGCGCAGTTTATGTGTGATGCGATGGAGGTTTATGCGGATCGTAAGAAATAGTTAAAAATAAAGAAGGTGGAGGTTTTCTCCACCTTCTTTATTTTTTTATCATATGATTTAAAGACTGATCTCCCGTATTGTTCAAATGAGGATTTTTACTCATTTCACGCTTTAACATATCAAGGCTTTGCGTATATTCTGTATCATTTAAAGCACCAGATTGTAGCCCTTGAATTTGAGAAATCAACTTTTGGTCTGTTGAGACATATGCTTTATAATAGCGAGGGACGATGGACAAAGCAGCTCTATATACTTGATCCGTTACGAGTTTTGGATTTGTTGTGTTTGCACGGTATACAACAAATACTTCATCATCGGTAACGAGCGTAGCAGCGTTTGTAACGTCAGGAAGTTTGACTGTCATGCTTGTAATCATTTCAGCGACTTTCTCACGGTTAATGGCCCCTACTTGTTTGTTAGACACTTCATCCTTTTGTTTAGATGAATAACCGACTCTCGTTAATCGTGTATTTGTATTTTCCGTATGATACATGTCGTTTTTGTTGGAAACAAGAACACGGCTTCCTTCTTCACGTTCCATTTCGGCTTTATTTGCTGGCTGGCAGCCTGCAAATAAGGAAAGAGTGAGGAGAGAGAGCATAATTTGTTTTTTCACGATGTATCACCTCCTTCTCCATAGCATGCACTAATTTTCAATTTTTTGTATTTGAAATTGTTGGTTGGTATGCTTTGTGATACGATAAAAAGAAGAATGCTTAGAGAGGAAGTTAATGATGGAGCAAAAGCAAGAGCAAGAGATGCATGCTACGGTGAGCATTAATAATGTTCAGTACGAAGTAATTAAAAACTTTCGTGATGGTTTTAGTGAAGAAGCATTTAAAGAGCGTTATGCAGAAATTTTAAATAAATATGATTACATCGTTGGAGACTGGGGTTATGAGCAACTTAGATTGCGCGGTTTCTTTGATGATAGTAATCAACGTTCGACATATGATACGAAAATTAGTACGTTATCAGAGTATTTATACGAGTACTGTAACTTCGGTTGTGCACACTTCGTATTACGAAAAGTGAAGAAATAAAAAAATCCTCTTACGATTGTAAGAGGATTTTTTTACTTGCTCACAAACATATTGAAATTGAATCGCCTTCAGAAAGTATTGTATTGGGTTTCATTTGTTGTTCGGAAAACATCATCATACTACAGATGCGTTACGCTCCTTTTTGAGATTCCCAGGATTAAAGTCGTAAGCCTGAACCCTTGCAGAATGAAGGATGGGATTCTTGAATGACTAAACGTTCGCAGTCCATTTCTGTTTTGAACAGTCTTCAAGATGAGGGCATCTCATTGCCCCTCCTAAACCAGACCATATAGGTGTTTAGGCTGATTGACTGTTACCATCAATCACAGTTGCGTAGCGAATGTTCATCGCCCCAACGATATCACGATGTGTCTCAAACCCACATTGACACTTGTATTTTCTATCTCGCGCTTTGTTCTTTTCAGCACATTGCGGACAACTTTGACTTGTATAAACTGGATTCACATATTCAATCTGAATACCAGCTAACATTGCTTTATACGCAATAAATCGTGATAAACGATAGAATGACCAAGTGTGTAGGTTTTTTTCGTTTTTACGGCTTGTTCTTGCCGTCTGTCTTATACTCGTTAGTTTTTCTAATCGAATGACAGAAATATGATTATCAACCGCAAAATTAATAATTTTACGACTTATTTTATGATCTTTGTCCTGCATCCATCTTTGCTCTTTATTATCTAATCGCTGAATGGCATTCAATTTTTTGTCTTTTCCTAACTTCTTACGAACACTACGAAACTGACGCTTCTTATATTTGTTTTGTCTACCATTCCCAAAGAAACGAACCTTATCATCATCTGTGATTGCTACCGCAGGGACCTTGAGGCCTAGGTCTATCCCTAAAATTTTCGTTCCTACTCTTTCACTTGTAGGAAGTGTGACAGATATTTGGGCTATCCACTTATTCGATTTCTTTGTGATACGAAGTGTGCCTAACTTATGTTTTAACGAATTTAAATTGCGATTGTTTTTATCGACTAATAAAGCGCGTACCTTTAAACGAGTTGACTTTCCATTTATCATTAACGGGATAGAAATATGATTGTAATCGAAGGAATAATTTTGATTGTTCCATACGCAAATAGGCTTCTTTAGAATCGGAATAGTTTTATAATTGCTCTTCTTTACTTTTGTAGCAAACAAACTTTTCGCATCTTTAATCGCTTGATTCTTCACCGCACTTGGGATATTCGCTTTAATATCTTTTGTGCTTTTCTTTGTACTTCTCTTTGCTTCAACCATTTCTGATACAAGTGTATTTATAACTTTGATATATTCATGGCTACTTTGTTCCAATAAACGAATTTGTACTTTTGTTGGAATCAATTTCACTTTCACTGTTAGGGTCTGTGACATACGTTTTATCCCCTTGTTTTTGGATTTCCGGCATCGGTTATTTGATAAGTTTTTAGCAACATGTTGAAATGTTCTTCTATCAATTACTTATTTACGGAAAACTACAACAGGAAAAAGACCGAAGAAACTACCTACACTTTGGAGTTCCTTCTATTTATTTTTAATTATAATACGGGAGATTGAAAATTAAAAATATTTATATTGAAAAAACACCAGCTAAAATAGCTGGTGCATACGATAAATTATATAAGTTCAAATAAAAATGAGCGTAGTTCTTCTGCAATTTCTTCAGTCATAGAAAATGCATGCTCTAAGTAGCCTGGTTCGTTTAAATCGTCAGGACCGATGATTGCAAATTTATTGCGCTGCATATCAAGGACAATTGTTTTACCGTAATGACGATCGGAGTATAAAAGCGCTAAATCATGACGCTCATTTTCTCCCATAAAGCTAACGAAACGAGTTCTTGTAGCGACTGTATCGTCGTACAGAAAGAAACGTTCTTCCATACACATGGCTCCTTTATTAAATATCTAAGTTTAAGTGTGGTTTATGATCTAAATGGTGATGCGTTTTAATGAATCGTACCGTTCTTGTTTTGTAGCGCATAACGATAGAATATGTTTCAGCTAAATCTCCGCCAAGGAATTTCACGCCGTCTAATAACTCACCAGCAGATACACCAGTTGCTGAGAAGATTGCATCATCCCCAGATACTAAGTCATCTAACATAAGAAGTTGACGAGGATCTTCTAATCCCATTTCACGACAACGAGCTTCTTCTTCTTCGTTCATTGGAACTAAGCGAGCTTGCATTTCACCTTCAAGGCATTTTAATGCTGCTGCAGAAATAACGCCTTCTGGAGCTCCGCCAATACCTACGAATAAGTCAATACCTGTTCCAGGTAGTGCTGTTGCGATTGACGCACCAACATCACCATCACCAAATAATTTTACGCGTGCACCTTTTGCACGAACACGGTCAATAATATCTTGATGACGTTCACGTTCTTGAACGATAACTGTTAGATCGCGAATCTTTTTATTGTTAGCTTCTGCTACAATTTCAATTGTTTTTTCAATTGGATCATCTAAGCTAATTTTACCAGCTGCTTTTGGACCAACCGCGATTTTTTCCATGTACATATCAGGAGCATGAAGAAGGTTTCCTTTATCTGCGATTGCGATAACTGCCATTGCATTTGCAAGACCTTTTGCAACAATGTTCGTACCTTCTAATGGGTCAACGGCGATGTCTACTTCTGGACCGTTACCTGTTCCTAGTTCTTCACCAATATATAACATTGGTGCTTCATCAAGTTCTCCTTCACCAATTACAACTGTACCTGCCATGTTTACTGAATCAAACATATCACGCATTGCTGTAGTTGCTGCATCATCTGCTTCGTTCTTCTTTCCGCGGCCCATCCACTGTGCGGATGCTAATGCTGCTGCTTCTGTTACACGGACAATTTCTAGTGCGAGTTCACGTTCCAAGATTTCATTCCTCCAATTTCAAAAATCATACAAATATAACTATAACAAATAACGGAGAAAAGGTGAATTCGAAAAATTGTCGATTTTTTCAGAAGAAAGCGTTACAATTAAAATGTAAATGCTTTAATTTCCAGGTAGGTGACATTCATGTATTTTGTAGACAGAAAGAAAATAGAACAAATGCTAGTATGTTTAGAACGAGCAACAAGTACATTTCAAGAGAAAAAGATATATGAAACCGAGTTTGAATTTTACGCATTAGAACGCATAGCGCATCTAATTATTGATTCTGTATTAGATGTAGGGAATGCGATGATTGATGGATTTATTATGCGCGATCCAGGAAGCTATGAAGATATTATTGATATTTTAATGGACGAGCGAGTGATAAGTGCAGAAGATGGACAAGGGATGAAAGAAATTATCCTTCTTCGAAAAATGCTTACGCAAGATTATATTCAAATGAATCATGATGAATTATATAAGACGATTCAAAAACATATTGCAGTGGTAGAGAAATACCCAGCAAATATTCGCAGTTATTTAGAGAAGGAATTAGGACCTGTATCTGCATTTGTACCAGAATAATTATGCTTATAAGATCCCCAAGGTACCTTTTTGGGGATCTTATATTGTATGTGAGAAAGAAAAGGGAGAAGGTTGAAACATGGGGGAAGCACGTACGACGAAAGATGAAATTGTACAATTGTTGAAAGTAAAGGGAGAGCACACGGTAGCAGAACTAGCTGACGTTTTAGAGATTACAGAAATGGCGATCCGAAGACATTTAAGTAATCTTGAGAAAGACGGTTTCATTTATTCCAAGATGGTAAGGCAACATATCGGAAGACCAACTTATTTGTATGGATTAAGTGAAAAGGGAGAAGATACATTCCCGAAGGAGTATAAGCAATTTGCGATTGATATGCTAGAAGATTTAGCTCGAATGGGTGATGAAAAAATACTTCGTTACGTTTTAAAAGAGAGAACGAAGCGAATGGAAGAACAGTTGCAAAAGCGAGTGAGTAATCAAAAGAATTTAGCATATAAAGTGCAAGAGATAGCGGCTATGCAAGAGAAAAATGGTTATATGGTTCAAATAAAGAGAGATGGAGAAAACTCTTTCGTAATTGAAAAACAAAACTGTCCGTTAAAGGAAATTGCAGAGAGATTCCCGCAAGTATGCGAAGATGAAAAAGAGATGTATAATCGTTTATTTGCAGGAGCAGATGTGAAGACGTTAGCAAACATGTGTGAGGGCGATTGTAGTTGTTCTTACCAAGTAAAAGAGAAAAAATGAACGTTATGGGGCGCTTTAAGGTAAAGCGTTTTTTTCTTTGGAAAAAGCGGGTAATATAAGAGTGGTATGATAGGTGAGAACGTTAGCATAAAAAGGAGAGACATAATCGATGTATAAAGGTTACTTAATTGACTTAGACGGTACGATGTATCGCGGAGAAGAACAAATTGAAGAAGCGAGCGACTTCGTAAAAGCATTAGGAGAGCGCGGCATTCCTTATTTATTCGTTACGAATAACTCAACGCGTAAACCAGAACAAGTGGCAGAAAAACTTGTTCGTTTCGATATTCCAGCGAAAGCAGATCAAGTATTCACAACGAGTATGGCGACAGCGAACTTTATTTATGAACGAAAACAAGACGCAACTGTATATATGATTGGTGAAGAAGGCTTGCATGATGCGCTTGTGGAAAAAGGATTTGAACTTGTGGATGAAAATCCTGATTTCGTTGTTGTTGGTTTAGATCGTGACATCACATATGAAAAATTAGCAAAAGCTTGTCTTGCTGTGCGTAACGGCGCAACGTTTATTTCTACAAATGGGGACATTGCTATTCCGACTGAGCGCGGTTTATTACCAGGTAACGGTTCATTAACATCAGTTGTAGCAGTATCAACAGGTGTGGATCCAATCTTTATCGGAAAACCAGAATCAATCATTATGGAACAAGCTTTAAAAGTGCTTGGCATAGAAAAGAATGAAGCCTTAATGGTTGGGGATAACTACGATACAGATATTTTAGCAGGAATAAATGCCGGTATGCATACGCTTCTTGTCCACACTGGAGTAACAACTGTGGAGAAGTTAACAGAATATGAAGTACAACCAACGCAAGTTGTGCATAACTTGACGGAGTGGATTGAGAAAATGTAATGAAATGCAGGTAACCGGAGAAGGTTACCTGTTTTTTTATGCATAATTGCATATTCGCTGTTGTTATATAAAATGTAAAATTTATATGTAATGATACAAGGAGGAGTCAGAGTGTACTGGATGTCATGTATTATGTTTATTTTTACATTATGTGTTTTGTTTTTTGTTCTATGGAAGATATATAAAATAAATGAAATGAAAAAAAGCGCAGGAAAACGCATTGCAATGTATCCTCGGGTGAAAAGACGTTGGATTGTATTACTTGGACCAGCATATTTCATTGGACAATGTATGTATATATATGCTCAGTACATAAGTGGCGATATTGAAACTGTTGAACAGTTTCTCATTCAGCTAGGTATTCATGCTGTAGCAAGTTGTTTTATGACTTTAATAGCTATCCATCTTATTAAAAGTGTACAAATATATGAAAAAGGTGTAGTAGACGGATTAAACTTTTATTCATACGAAGAATTAAAAGGCTATAAAACATCAACATGGGCAAATCCAAAAGAAAATATATTTTTATATCGCGGGCGAGAAAAAATGAATGACAATGTAAATTTACTTATTAGACAGGAAGATATGAATGAATTAGAAAGCGTTCTTCAAAGATATATTCCGAAATTAATGATGAAATAAAAAAACTCCGGTTAACAACCGGAGTTTTTTATTAGAATGCACGATTTACAACATCTTTAACCTCTTCAAGATATTGTTTACGCACACTATCATCCACAGAAGGGACACTTGTATAGAATGTGTGCTCAATTGTTTCAATGCCTGTAAATTCAAAAATACCAACATCTGCTGTTTTCTTCATTGCGTCAAACATACCGCCTGCTGTGTATGCTTCTTTCGTATTTCCCATTGTAGATAATAATAAGCCTTTTTTACCGCTTAATAACTTCTCGATACCATTTTCACCGTAAGCATAAGCGAAGCCGTGGCTAAATACACGGTCAACGTATCCTTTTAAAATAGCAGGAAGTCCCGCCCACCAAACTGGATAAATGAATGTAATGCTATCCGCCCAAGAGATATGCTCTTGCTCTTCTTTAATATCTTCTGGTGTGTTGCCTTGAGAAAATGAGATGAAATCGGAAGCGCCTAATACTGGATTGAAGTTTAACTCGTATAGATCGCGAACGCGTACTTCATGACCTTTTTCTTCTAATTCACTTTTTACTGTTTCTAAAATCGCATGATTGAAGCTTTCTGTATTTGGGTGTGCATAAACGATTACATGTTTCATTGTTCTTCCTCCTATTTTTGGATATGTGAATAGTTTTTTTATTTATGTAACTATTATGGTTACTTCCTTTGCAGAAGTCAAATGATACATATGTATGTATAAAAAGACGGCTAAAATCGTCTTTCTATACCCCGCTCATACAAAGAACAAAGAAGACGAATAAAATGATAACAATACCAATGCCGAAGTTAAATACGAGGGTACTATCCATATATGTAGCCTCCTTATTTGAAAGTAAAAAGCACTCTAGTTAAGAGTGCTTTTTTATTTTGAATCTACTTTATAACTTTTAGAAAGTGATTCATGCGTGTAATGATTTAAATTATTTTATGTATTTATGCTTTGAAATGAGTAAGTCCTTGTGAGATATAGAAAAAAAGACACTCGTTCGAGTGTCTTTTAAGATGACAAAATGTGCCAATTGCTTGAGGTTGATAAGACGCTAATTTCCGTGTTAACGCCTTTTCTCTAATCAAGAAGTGTAACAACAGCGATTCAAATAAATTGTACCATTTGTTTTATAGGTGTGCGTATGTAATTATGCATATTCCAATTAGAGGGAAATGAGGCGCGAAAAATGAATGAGTATATATAGAACATTTGATTAGGGGAGAGAATGATGGATATACATAAGTTAACGGTAGAAGAAGCAAATGAGGTAAA
Source organism: Bacillus sp. F9_6S_D1_P_5 (assembly GCF_054823925.1). Classification (NCBI taxonomy): domain Bacteria; kingdom Bacillati; phylum Bacillota; class Bacilli; order Caryophanales; family Bacillaceae; genus Bacillus; species Bacillus sp. F9_6S_D1_P_5. Next base: position 50,669 of record NZ_JBTREW010000019.1, read on the forward strand.
TACGTGGACGTACGAAGAACCTTATAATTTGTATAGTTTTTCAGGAGAGGAAGAAGTAATAGAAGAATTATTAGATGGGACGTATTACGGCTGTTGTGACGATAATGGGGAGTTTATCGGCTATTTTTGTTTTGGGGAAAATGCACAAGTGCCAGGGGGAAGAGATGCTCATTTATATGGTGGAGAAGATGTAATTGATATCGGACTTGGCATGAAGCCAGCGTTAACAGGGAAGCGAATGGGGCAAGAATTTTTTCAAGCTGGCATAGCGTTTGCTGTTAAAGCATTTAGGCCGAAAACGTTTCGACTTAGTGTAGCGACGTTTAATACAAGAGCGATTACGCTATATAAAAACATAGGTTTTCAGCAAGGTCCTATTTTTTTGAGTCGCGGAAGAAAATTTATGCTCATGGAATATGAAAGACCGTCAGTATGAAACTGACGGTCTTTCATATTTTATTATTCCGAATGCTCAGCTCTGTGTGCTAAACGGCTTGAAGCAGCGGCAGCAATTCCGCCAACGATATCATCAAGGAATGTATGCACCTTTCCAGTTGATTTATCATTTAAGTATTCTAAAATACCAGGTTTTAATTTATCGATATATCCAAAGTTCGTGAATCCGATAGAACCGTACACATTAACGATAGAAAGTGCAATCACTTCATCAATTCCGTATAAGCCTTCATCACGTTTTACGATATCTTGTAATGGCTGACTTAACATTCCTTTTTCAGTAAGGACATCGAGTTCGATACCTGTAATCAATGCATTTTGTACTTCACGTTTTGATAATACACGCTCAACGTTATAACGGCATTCTGACATCTCTAAATTTGGATGATATTTTTTTTGAAGAAAATGAACAAGCTCAGCAATATCGTCAATTGTTACACCGCGCTCTTGTAATAGTTGTAATGCTCTTTCTTGTAGTTGATTTGATTCTTTCATGTTTATCACCTTTTTTTCTTTTTAGTATTTGTATACGTTTCGTTGCTTTATCACGTGCATAGGAATGAAAGGCGAGCACAAGCTCATATATATAAAGAAAAACCATAGGTGGCGAATGCGATGATTCATCATATTTATGAGCATTATCATATGCATGTTAAAGAATTAATCCCCCTTGGCCCCTATAAAAGCTTTTGGATTCGCAACAAAATTTATGTACTTGTTCCAATTGGAGAAATGGAGGAAGAAGTACTTGTAGAGATGAAAAAGCTCAGTGACTATATGAACCAGCAAGGGGATATAACTGTAGCGACTTTCGTTCCGACTATACACGGCTACTATGTAAGTGAGATAGAAGAACAAAATTACTGCTTATTAAAAGGTATGCGTGCGTTAGAACGACATGCTACATCATTAGGAAGTGAGCTTTCGATATTCCATAAACGAGGTGCTTTTTTTCCGGAAGAGATCGAACAATTAAGCCGCATTGGTGAATGGAAAGCGTTATGGGAAAAAAGGCTCGACCAATTAGAAAAATTTTGGCAATCACAAGTGATGAACCACCCTACAGACGTATTCGATCAATTGTTTATTGAATCCTTCCCGTATTACTTAGGAGTTGCAGAAAATGCAATTCAATATGTTGTCGATACAGAGATGGATGATACACCGCAACTAACTGATGCAGCAACCATTTGCCAAGAACGATTCACACCCTTATTATGGCATCAAACGAAGCGTCTCAAACTTCCTTTTGATTGGGTGTATGATCACCCAACTCGAGATATGGCAGAATTAATCCGCTATATGATGATAGAAAAAAAGAAAGACTGGGAGCAAACAATTGTTCAATTTGTTACAGATTACGAACGAAATTATTCGCTATCCTCATTTGGTTGGCGCCTATTATTTGCAAGGCTCCTGTTCCCACTTCACTATTTTGAAACAGTCGAACGATATTACCAAACAGGAAACGAAGAACAAAAAAGCATATATAGAGATCGCTTAGAAGCCATTTTACACGATGTGAACCGCTCAGAGCAATTTATGAAGCACTTTTATGGATCACTTCGTTTACCAGTTGATAAGCTCGGGATTAGAAAATTAGATTGGCTGTCTTAAAAATATAAAAAAGAGACCGATTGAGGTCTCTTTTTTATATACCACAATTGTATGTAATACATTATGCCCCTACTTGTTGATCTGCACATATATTTAAAATGAATTGATGTTGTTCGATTTTTTCATTTACTTTACTCAATAATTCTTGCTGGATTTCTTTAAATAAAAATTGATAGCTTGCATTCCATGTTGGTATAACGGATGAAAGGTCTAATAAATACTCTTTTTTCTTTTCTAGTTCTTGAATTGTTAAAAAAGTGTTCCCCATTTTTGGCATGTGTCGTCCCCCTATGTTTTTACTTTATATGTGTGAACGATTCTATAGTATTAATTATCTCATTTTTTGAGAAGGATTTCCAATTTTGCTTTATGATGTTAAAGGAAAAGTGTGATTTGAATAAAAAAAGAGACCCATTTGGGTCTCTTTCTAGGAAGCGATTCTGAACGAGCCGCTTCTGCTTTTAATTAATATCCAGCTCCAGCGGCTAGAACAGTCGGCCATTTCGCACCTTCCTGCGAGGCAAAAAGCGCCTCTTCGTCAGGAGCTCCAATGACCTCCTGTTCTGAATGAGCCGCTTCTGCTTTTAATTAAAATACTTGTTCTACTTCAATAACGCCTGGTACTTCTTCAAGTAATGCGCGTTCGATACCAGCTTTTAGTGTGATTGTAGAACTTGGGCAGCTGCCGCATGCACCCATAAGGCGTAATTTTACGATACCTTCTTCAATGTCTACTAATTCAACGTCTCCGCCATCGCGAAGTAAGAATGGACGTAATTTATCTAATACTTCTAGTACTTGTTCTTGCATATGTGGGTTTTCCATTTTTATCGACTCCTTTCATCAGTTTTATTATAATCAAGATAGAGGGGAAAATCTATTTTTTCTGTTCTTGTTTTAATGTCGAAATTTTTTATCATGTTTACAACGTGTTTTTTCAGTATAGGGGTATGGAATAAGTTTGTAAAATGATGTGCTTATGTACTAAGACATCTGAATATACTGTTGAAACAAGAAGTGGGGGAGAAGAAATGGTTAATGTGCAAGTGTATGGGACGAAAGTAATTTGTGCGAGCTGCGTTGGAATGCCATCTTCAACAGAAACATTTGAGTGGTTACAAGCGGCGATTGGTCGTAAATATGAAGGACAAGAAAATAAATTTAATTTCGAGTATATTGATTTTCAAGAAGAACAAGAAGATGAAGATAAAAAAGCATTCGCAGAGCGCGTAGTGGAGGAAGATCTATTTTATCCGGTCGTTCTTGTAAATGGAGAAATTGTTGGAGAAGGAAATCCTCGTTTGAAGGATGTTTACGAAGAAATCGAGAAATATTTATAAAGCAGGAAGCCTTTGCGAATTCGCAAAGGCTCTTTTTTATTGGAGGGATAGATGTGAAAAATGGAGTGAAGCATGCGTTACCAACGGAAGTACGACAGTTAATGGAGCAGTACACAATAGAATTAAAAGAAATTTTTTTATATGAAAAAATAGTCGGGGTATACATTTACGGATCCATCGCACTCGGTGCATTTCATGTAGAAACGAGCGATGTTGATTTTGTTACGGTAATAAGTGATTCTGCGAATGAAGCTGAAAAACAGCAGCTTGTAGAACTTCATAAGAAACTTAGTGGTAGTACGTTAGGGAAAAGAATGGATGGTATGTATATTCCGTTTGCTGATTTAGGGAAATACAATGATGAACTGAATGAGTACGTGTATTGTGCAGATGGTAAAGCGAATGTAGGTCATTGGGATATTAATGCGGTCACATGGTGGACATTGAAAAATCAAGGTATTACAGTTACCGGGAAAGAAGCGGAAGATCTTCCGTTTCAAATAAGGTGGGATGATGTAGTCAATACGATGAAATACAACGTAGAACAGTACTGGAGTGGAAAGGCGAAGCAACCGTATTTATTTTTTATAGAAGAGTGGGTAGAATCAGCTGTCGTTACGATGGGCCGTATTTTATATACATTGGATTATAAAACAATCGTTTCAAAAGATAGAGGATTGCAATACTTGTCAGAACGTTCAGGGGAAGAATGGAAGATTTTATTAAAAGAAGTAGCGAGAATACGGCAAAATCCAAAAGAAAAGCGAATGCTCTCAAGGTGGAGAAGGGCAGATATGACGAGGAAGTACTTACTGTGTTTAATTGAAACGTGTAGAGAGAAATGGTAGGGAAAAAACAGACGATACAGTAGATTGTATCGTCTGTTTTTGTGTTAAAAATGGTATATAATGGTTTAAAAGGTTTAATTATACTGGAGGGGATAAGATGAATACAGAATTAGCTACATATGAAAAAAAGAATGTAGTAATGAGTATGCGCGAAGTAATTAGCATGATAATAATTATTTTTGGAGTAATGTATGGAATTGATTTTTTAAACATTATATATGACTCTTCCTTATATCCATGGTATGTAGATCATCTTATTCCGCCTTTAACATTTCTTACTATTATTTTTATATATTCACCAGCAAGAAATCACTGTGTACAGTTAGTAAAATCAATACAGTTCAATAATTTTAAACATTATGTAACGATAGTAATGACGATGATTGTACTGCTTATATATCTTGCAGTATTAAATTTAGTTTTACCACATGGGCTTCGTGTGGATGAACCTAATATAGTAATAGAGCCTACTAAAAATGAAATTATTTTATACGTAGTTGTACTTACGGTTTTTGCACCGATTTGGGAAGAACTTTTATTTCGGGGGATATTTTTCACGAAATTATCTCGGCGTTTCTCTACACTTAGTAGTGCCGTTATAAGTGCTTTTATATTTACTTTAGGTCATCCCCTTACAGTAGGGAGTGTTTTATATATTTTTGGTGGCGGTATATGTTTAGCTTATACGTATAAGAAAACAAATAACTTACTCGTCCCATGGGGGATTCATTTATTAAATAATGCATTTTTTATATTAGTAAATTTTCAATTGTAAAAAGACGCCTTTTTGAAAAGGGCGTCTTTTGTATTTTGTAGGGGAAGGTAATACGAAATATGGATAGTTTCATGTGAAACATTTTTATTATCAAATATCTAAAATGATTAACTTAGTGTATTGAACGTATCATTCATAAGTATTCTAATATATTTAAAAGTAAAATGGAATAATAAATGGGATATTGTCGGAATATATTCGATTTCCGTTCATTTTTATGAAATATATGCGCTTTTTGTTAGATTCCTTCTTTTTATTTCTATAAAATACACGTATGTAGAAATGAGAAAAGGATGATGTACGTGAAGGACACTGTTTTACAGGAAACAATTTCTCCGCAACAGTTACATACAGTCGTTCAAAAGAATACGGCGTATTATGACTTTAAGTGGGGCAAAGTAGAAAATCCAGCGCAAGGAAATACGTGGAATTGGGTAGCCTTTTTCTTCCCGACTTTTTGGTTAGCTTATCGTAAAATGTATAAGTTGTTTATTATACTTACGTTATTGGCGGTACCTAGTATATTCGTAACGCCTTTTATAGATGTTCCAGATGGAATGTATGTAACGTTTAGTTTAGTTCTTCAATTAGGAATGATGATATTTACTGGATGGCAAGGAAACCGTTTATACTATAAGCACGCTGTCCGTATTTTACATAAGGAAGAAAATATGCCAGATCATGAGAAGGCGTATTACTTACAATCAAAGGGTGGCGCTAGCTTTGCTGGTATGGTTGGTTTTCATGTTATAGTGGGGATAGTGTTTGGTGGAGCTATGTTTGGACTTTCTCTGTTGCCAACTGAGCCGAACATTAAAAATGTTGTTCGTTCAAGTGGTGAAGGTGTTACTTTAGAGATTATGACAGATAACCCAACTTGGAAGTTTGTGAAGAAAGAAAAAGATTATGATGTAGTAGAGTTTACTGGTTATGATTATACAGAGAAGAAAAACGTGAAAATAAAATTTGCTGTTTATTTCGATGAAGATTATTTCGAGTGGCAAGAGGTATACGAGAATACTAAGAAGTTAAGTGAAGAAGAGTTAGAAGAGTATCAATTTTATATTGAAGAAAATAGTTGGAGTTTCTAGAGCGAAACTCGTTCATTTTGGAAAGAAGGATCTTGTGAAGGTTCTTCTTTTTTTTATTGGAAACACCATACGAATTGAAATTTTGTAAAATACAATAAAAAATGAGAATTCCAGGTAGGCTTGTCAATAACGTGAGACTATGGCACTATAAAGAAATGCTGTACAAATTTTATTTATCGAGATGTAAACATCAATTTTGATTTTTACGTATAAATAATGAACGGAGGAAATGAATTTATGGCTACTTTACCAAATTGTCCAAAATGTAATTCAGAATATACGTATGAGGATGGCGTTCTTTTCGTATGTCCTGAGTGTGCTCATGAGTGGGGCCAAGAAGCAGAAGCTGAAAATAATGATGGTGCAAAAGTTGTAAAAGATGCGAACGGAAACGTTCTTCAAGACGGCGATGCTGTTACTGTTATTAAAGATTTAAAAGTAAAAGGAACTTCTTCAGTTGTGAAGATCGGTACGAAAGTAAAGAGTATCCGTCTAGTTGATGGCGATCACGATATTGATTGCAAAATCGACGGTTTCGGAGCTATGAAGTTAAAATCACAATTCGTTAAGAAGGCGTAAGTAAAAAGAGGAGGCGAGTGGCCTCCTCTTTTTTATTGTCATTTTTTGTCGGTAAGTCGATATTCCTTGTCGAATCGTCGATATATTTCAAAAATCGTTGATATATTTTGAGTTATGATAGATATATTCGAAAAATCGTCGATATAATTTCACTCGCCGAGAAAGGTGTATCATTTACCGAGCAAGAAGTATCATTTACCGCGCACTATAGTCAATCTCTTTCAACTGACACCGCTTATTAAAGAATGTTTTATATCCAAGCTGTAAGAAGATAATGACAGCGAAAGCGGTACTGCCTGAGATACCGAGTATGATGGCAATTTGATATTGAATAGCTGTGAACGGTGATACACCAGATAAGATTTGTCCTGTCATCATGCCTGGTAGGCTTATAATCCCCATTCCGACCATAGAATTGATTGTAGGTAAAATGGCAGAGTCAAAAGCGTCGCGTATGAGCGGAGCAGCTGCTTCTTTCGGTGTTGCGCCGAGCATAAGTGCACCTTCAATTTGACCTCTTTGCGATTTCATATTGTTTAAGAACGTATTTGCACCGAGAGAAACACCAGTCATCGCATTTCCGACTAACATTCCCGTAATCGGAACGATATATTGCGGCGCGTACCAAGGATCGTGCCCGATAATAACAAAGATAAATAGTAGAAGTGGCCCAATTGATCCGGCAACCATGGAAAGAGCGGCTACTCGTTTTAAGTCTTTTGACATTGGGATGTTAACTCGTTTATAAATATTAAAAATTGCAAAGGTAGTAATAGAAGTAATGAGAGCAATTGTATAAAATGGATTACTATTTTCAAAGACGTATGTAAGAACATATGCAACAAGTACGAGCTGAATTGTCATACGAAACGTTGCGAGCGCAATTTGTTTTTCGCGTGGTATTCCTTTTAATTTCACAAGTCCAATTAATATAAGAATGAAAATATATGCAGCGGCAAGTTGCCAAATTTGGAGTTCAATAACGCCTTTCAACTGAGAGCACTTCCTTTCTAGTTGCACCGTTTGCTTTGCTAATCTCAATAATATCGTCTGCAATTTCTTCTGGAAGTTGTTGTGAGTGTGTGATGAAGATAACTGTTTTTTTCTTTTCTCTTGCCAGCGTAGTAAATTGCTTCATAACGCGTCTTTCGGTATCGCTATCTAACGCCGATGTTGGTTCATCTAATAAATAAACTGGTGGATCCATAAGTACGATACGTGCAAAAGCAAGTCGTTGTTTTTCCCCGCCTGATAAGGAATCAGCGTTGTCTTCTAAATTTTTTTCTAAGCTAACAGTCGTTAATGCGCTTCGCAAGGCATCATCATTTGGAAATGGTTTTTCAGAAAGACGAAGTCCCATTAATAGATTGTCTTTAATCGTTCCATCAAAAATAGGTGGTGTTTGCCCAAGCATGACTACGTCACGTCGTAATTGAATAGGGGGATAGTCAGAAATTAGCTTTCCGTTATATTCAATTGTACCGGATGTTGGAGAGTGTAAATCATTTAGCATGCGGAGCAATGTACTTTTTCCGCTCCCACTCTCACCGATAATACATGTGATTTTTTCTTTTTGAATCTGTAAATAAGGAATGTGTAGTATATCTTTATATGTAACGTCTTTTAATATAAACATAAATGGCTCCTTTCTGATTCTAGCTCTATCGTATCAAAAAAGAGAAGATAACGGTTATAAAGAGCAACGTTTTTTCTTTGTCTTAAGTTCTATTAATAAGTTAAGTAAACGATCTAATTCTTGGCTGAAAGAAATCACTTTATCATGAGTGAATCCATATTGTTCAACGAGATGGATCAATTCTTGCTTCTTCGCTTCTATTCGATCGTTTAGTTTCGTTAAGTTCATAAGTGAAATGGAATGCCTCCTGTAAAAGTATTTATGACACAAAAAATAAGACCGAATGACTTCGGCCTTAAAGGAAATAAAACAACTTATAAATAGCATACACTGTTTATCGATAGTTTTTAATATAAAAATGAAAAATAATCATCATCCATATTGAGAAAGATGTGTCAGATAATTATATTGTAACTTATAAAAAAAGCTGCCTACTTAGTAGACAGCATGTAAAGTATTAACCCTTATGATATTTGTACATCCAAAGAAGACCGGATTTTAATAATCTCGGTACACGCCCCATTAATGGTTGGTTTGCTAGTAAACCGAAGCCGTGCTTCTTCCCAAGAGAGCCGAGAACACCTTTTAATTTAATAACAGGTAGTTCGTCAGGAAGTGGTTCATTATTCCAACGTTTTAATAATATTTGGACAATTTGTTCTCCTTGACCTTCAGCAAGTTGGGCAGATGGAGCGTGTGGAAGTGCTGCGCAATCTCCTACAACATAAACGTGCTCGTTATTCGGAATATTGTGATATTTTGTTAAAACAACCCGTCCGCTACCATCTTGTTCAACTGGAAGGTTTCGAACAACTTCATTTGCTTGAATACCAGCTGTCCAGACGATTGCATCACATTCAAGTGGTTCATCATGGTTGTACACAATATTTGGTTCTACTTTTGTAATGTTAGAGTTTCGTATAATAGCAACTTTATGTTTTACGAACCATTCTTCTACATATCTACTTAATTTCTCTGGATATGGGAATAGAATTCTATCTTTTCGATCAAATAAGTAAATTTTTAAATCAGAACGGCTTTCGCGAAGTTCACTTGCAACTTCAACGCCACTTAATCCAGCACCAACGACAGCTACTGTTGCATTTGGTTCTAGACTATTTAATTGTTCATATGTCTTACGTGTTTGTTCAATCGATTGTAGGCTATGCGTATATTCCTTCGCCCCAGGAACGTTATGATATTTATCCTCACAGCCAAGACCGATAATTAAATCATCATATTGGATCGCTTCACCGCCATCGAGATGAACAGCTTTTTCTTCGAGATCAATATTTGTTATCGTGCCGTATTGAATATTGAGGCGTGGGTGTTCAGGAAACGGTATACGAATATGCGTTTCTGAAATAGTACCCGCAACTAATGCATAATATTCAGTTTTGAAGCAATGATATGGTACTTTGTCGATTAATGTCACTTGTACATCATCTGGAAGTTGGTTACTTGGAAGTAGCCGCTGCAGAATTCTCATTCCCCCGTAGCCGCCACCCAGTATTACGAGGTGTTTCATGATGGATTACCCCTTTTCTGTTGAAATATCCCCTAATCACACAATTTTATATTAATAAAATATTTTGACTTTACTCAATCAAATTATATCGAATTTGTGAACAAATAACAATGCATGAATGAATACTCTGTTGTACAATAAGAAGAAAAGTAAAGTAAACTGTTTTGCCTTTTTAGTTACTATTTCATTGCAAGTAGCATGTTATATAAAATAAGACCATCTACTTTGAAGTGAAATAGTGAAGTAACTAAATAGTTTAGAATGTATAACAAAAACAACAAGAGACAGCTTAGTTTTCTTCTTATAGATGAAGTCAGAAAGTAATTTGTTTTGTAGTACAGGGGGGAGAATTTTGATTAAACCATTAATTGAATTTTGTGTAGGTAACCTTGCGAGTGGTTCACAAGCAGCTTTAGAGAAATTAGAAAAAGATCCGAATTTAGATGTAATGGAGTATGGTTGTTTAGGATATTGTGGTATTTGTTTTGAAGGACCTTTTGCACTTGTAAATGGTGAAGTTGTACAAGGTGCTACAGTAGAAGAACTGGTCAATAATGTATATGAGTATTTGGATGAAAATCCAATGTTTTAAGGTGTTGCAATCGGCAGCACCTTTTTCTTTTTCTATGAGATAAAATTTTGTTTCGCGGGAGAGGATAATATTGTATGTAAATAAAAAAGGCCCTTTTAGAAGGGCTTTTTTCTTACACAACTTGTGCAAGAATGGCTCATCGCCAAATGTTGTCAAATATGAGAAACGGGGGACATTCATATTGTGTTCTAAAAGCGTGCATTTTATACTTACAATAACAAACTATTTTTGGAGTGAATACAAATGAGCCAATTTTCTTTTACAAAAATGCATGGTCTTGGCAATAGTTATATATATGTAAATATGTTTGAAGAACAAATTCCGGAAGAAGATTTAGCTCTTGTGGCGGAAAAGGTTTCTAATATTAATACTGGTATTGGAGCAGATGGAATGATTTTAATTTGTCCATCTGACGTAGCTCCGGTGAAAATGCGCATGTTTAATAATGATGGATCAGAAGGAAAGAGCTGTGGTAACGGTTTACGTTGCGTAGCGAAATATGCGTATGAGCATAAACTAGTAGAAGAAACAGTTTTCACAATTGAAACGTTAGCTGGCATTGTAACGGCGGAAGTAACGGTAGAAGAAGGGAAAGTTACGTTAGCGAAAATCGATATGGGAGCGCCGCGTTTAACACGTGCAGAAATACCGATGCTTGGTGAAGGTGAAACACCATTTATTCGTGAAAACTTCTTATACAATAATCATCGTTATGCATTTACAGCTGTTTCAATGGGAAATCCACATGCGGTTATTTTTGTGGATGATGTAGAACAAGCACCTCTTACAACACTTGGCCCAGTTCTTGAGACACATGAAATGTTCCCAGAACGAGTAAATGTTGAATTCATCGAGATTTTGAATGAGGAAGAGATGAACTTCCGCGTTTGGGAACGTGGATCTGGTGTAACACAAGCTTGCGGAACAGGGGCGTGTGCTGCGGTTGTAGCCTCTATTTTAAATGGGAAAATGGAACGTGGTAAGGAAATTACAGTTCATTTAGCTGGCGGCGATTTAATGATTGCATGGACAGAAGAAGGCAATGTGTTAATGAAAGGACCCGCGGAAGTAATTTGCCGCGGAGTGTATGAGTACAAGATAGAAGCGTAAAGATGTATAATAGAATGAGAACAGAAAGGATGGTGTATTTCATGATTGAAGTTACAGAACAAGCAGCTTTTCAAATTAAAGATATGTTAAAAGATGCTGAAGATGGAGAGAAGTACGTGCGCCTTGCTGTACATGGCGGCGGATGTACTGGCCTTTCTTACGGCTTAGGATTTGAAGTAGAACCAAAAGAAGACGACACAGTTCTTGAGTTTTTCGGTGTTGAATTTGTTATCGATACAGAAAGTGCTCCAATTGTTAAAGGAGTAAAAATTGATTATAAACAATCGATGCTTGGCGGCGGATTTACAATCGACAATCCAAACGCAATCGCATCATGCGGATGTGGATCATCTTTCCGTACAGCGACGAATGCTGGTAAGCCAGAAGAGTGCTAAGTTTTTAGCAGAAATAGAGAAAGACCTTTTTAGCGATGAAATAAAATCGTTAAGGAGGTCTTTTCTTTTGTCGTAAAAAATCAAAAACTTCGATTTCCAAATGTAGAAACCGACCTTAAGATATGTTGCATAACGAATGTTGAAATCTAATTTATTTTTGCATAGATGCAAGTATCAGTTAGTTGTTTGCCGTCAGCTGAAAAATCTTCATTACGTAATATCCCTTCAAGTTCAAAGCCTAGTTTTTCAGGGATTGCACGACTTTTCGTGTTATTAGATTCACATCGTATTTCAATCCTTCTAAATTTGAATAACTGAAATCCAAGGTTTATTAACGCACTTACTGCTTCTGTCATATATCCCTTCCCACTAAATTGCGTGTTAATCCAGTATCCAGTTTCACATTTAGAAACTTTCCAATCAATTGCGTGAAGGCTAGCAGTTCCAATAAAATCATTCGTCTCCTTATGGTAGATAAGATAGCGAAAGCTTTCTCTTTTCAAAAAATCTATATGCGCATTTCTCAGAAGAATTTCCGTTTCTTCAACAGTAGGAATGGACTGGAATAAAGACAACCATTGCTTTAATTCACGAATGGAATCTTTAATAGCTTCGTGTACTACATTCCCTTCACCAGATTGAAGTGGTGCTCGAAGAATGAGTCTATCTGTTTCTATTTGTAACGGAACATCTAATAAAATGGGATTCATATTATTTCTCCTCTCAAAAGCTAGAAAACAATAAATATATATTCCATTCATCGTTTAGAAATCCCTTTTCACATATTGAAGACGGAATTGTTAGTTGGATAAGGAGTGATTATTTTTCTTCTGATTTTTGTCTTTTGCATAATTAGAGGTTGGTTTATATGTATGAAGAAGTTTAACGAAGTAATAGCAACTCATCCAAGTTTAGAATCCGTACTCATTCCAATCGGTGACGGGATGACTGTTTCTAAAGTGAAGAAATAATTATTATCTTACAAAAGTGTAATGTTCATGTCATGTTTTTGAATTTCTTCTTTAAAGTTTAGGCCTTAAGATAACAATATAAGAAAAACACATGAGGTGAAGGAAATGAAAAGATATATTGCACTTTTTAGTATTTTAGTTGTATTTGCAAGCCTGTTAGTTGGCTGTGATTTAAATCGTATGGGTAAAGACGAGTATTACGTTCAAATTACAGTAGATGGAAAAGAGTATAATGGTAAATCTGATAATGGTGAGCCGTATAAAAATTACGAATATAAACTAAATGGTTTTGATAAAGACGGAAAAGAAAAAGAATTAGAATTTAATGCACAAAAAAATCTTCGTAAAGAAGCATTCTTACGTGTATATCACTCAGATAAAAAAGGTGTAACAGCTTGGGAAGAAGTGAAGAAAGACGAGCTTCCTACGAAAGTGAAAGAAAAATTAGGTGCGAAATAAGAAAGAAAAAGGAATTGACGAACAGGGTCAATTCCTTTTTTCTTTCTCAAAATCCTCTTCTGAAATGACTTTAAATCCGTGTCTTTTGAATAAAGCAGTTGTTACCCCGTAACCAGTCTGTTTATTCCCGTTAAATTCTCCAGTGTAAATTGTAGAGCTACCACAAGATGGACTGCGTTCCTTTAAAATAATATATTCTGGATGTAAATCTTTCATTTGTTCTAGAGCTTTATAAGCACCGCTCACGAAAGCGTCTGTAACATCTTCACCGTCTTTTGTCATCACTTTCGCTTTACCATCTAAAACGTCATCGCCATTTCCGCCAATAATTTCAGCTGAGGGACGAGGCGTTGGCAGTCCTCCTAATACTTCAGGACAAACAAGTAAGGTATCTTCTCTTTGTAATAACTCCTCTATTTTTGAAACGAGATTGTCATTTCCATCATACCGACAAGCGATGCCACCTAAACAAGCACTGATTACAATCATATTTTCATCTCCAATAAAAAATATTAACTATCACGCCAATTTCTCTTCCTGCCTCTTATTTATAAGTGAGGTGATAAAAATGGGAAGCTTATATAATTTAATGAAACCATATAGTGAATTTCGAAGTAAAGAAGAGTTTAATACATACCAAAAACAAGTTTTGAAATATTATCGATTTCAATTAAATAAAACGGATGCTACTATTATTCATTTTTTAGGAAAATATGCGGTGAATGAGAAACAGAACACAGTGGGAGTTGCTTGTCCGTTAATGGAGACGATTGCTACGAATGTTGGAAAAAGTATTCGTACAGTACGCCGCTCTATTGCAAAGTTAGAGGAACTAGGAATTATAAAGCGTGTTGCGACAAAAGAAAGACATAAACGCGGCGGGTATAGTGCGAACTTATATGTATTTCTTATATCTGCAATTGACCGCATGGATGACCGTATGAAAATGTCCGCATGTGAAAGTGAGGATCGTGCAGATGGCTGTAGTAAAACTGAGCAAAAAAATAAGGGGGAAACAATTTTTTCTAAAAACATCCCACAAATAAAAGAGAATAGAAAAGAAACGTACGAACTTGATGAGACGTATTGCCGCCACGATATACCGAAGCCTTTTATATACGCACTTGTACCGATGACGAGTAATCCGAAGAAGATTAATATATTTTGGAGTAAGGTGGAACTTGCGTATAAAAAGAGCGGATTATTAGAACAAGGTGTTTTACTGGAGCAAATATTAGCTAATGAAGAAGTGTATGGAAATTTCATTTGGCGAGTGAAGAGTGTCGTGAGAGCGTATAAATATGGGGAAATCCGTAAAAATGTTAAGGCGCTTTTATATAGTACAGTGCGGGATCTATTTTTAGAGGTTGGACTAGAATGGGGAGCAGCTATGAGAAGAAGTAAGGGGATACCGTTATTTGATCCGTTTAAAAAGGAGCCATGCGTATAACACATGACTCCAAGTGTGGCTTTAAAATAGCGTTTGATCAAAATTACCTTTCAAACTCGTATTTTACGTTAAATAAAAGGAATCCGTTCTGAAAAAAGATTGATCAAAACGGATTCTTCTCTTGTGAATTAGTATAGATCTTTTATAAAAAAGTTTGATTATTTTATGCCTGTGATCTTCCACAATCGCGCACTTTAATGGAATAACTAAAATATTTATCAAATCCTATACTCATTAGTCATACTCTAATGAAAGTTTCCTTGTTCTCTTCTTCAATACAAAAGCCGTTAAATGCACAGCGAACTTGATATTCGGTACGTTCGTTCTAATATACATTTCCTCTCCCTTCACAACTGCAAAGGTGGGTGATGATTTCCCCTTTCAAAACCTTCAACAAGTTTTTGAAATGCTGGTATTGGAAAGTATTTTTATCCTTAAAATTGGTGATTCTTCATAAAATTTCTATTTAAATAGAAAGAATATCTGATAAAAATAAGTGCAAGTATACCGAATAATCCTCCAATCCAGCTTAAATTCACTATATTTGTATACTGAATAATGATTCCTCCTAATGCAGAACCTAGCATCATTCCAACATTCATTAAGGCGGTATTAAAACTGAGTACTGTTTCAGAGGATTGTGGTTTTAGTGAAATTAGATAAAACTGCTTTGCTGGTGTTGTTGTCCAAGTTGCTACTCCCCAACAAGCTAGTGTGACAAATACACCGACTGCCCTATACTGTGTAAATGTTAGTACAAATAAAGAGATGATATGAACACATAAACTTAATGAAATCGTTCGATTAGGTCCCCATCTGTCTACCGCATATCCTCCAAAGCGTGAGCCAATAAAAGCAAAAGTGCCTAAAACAAATAAAGCGATACTTGTCATTTCTATAGAAAAACCAGCAGTATGACTTAATAATGGAGCAATGTAGGCGAACACAATCGTATATCCTAAAATCCAAAAGATCGTTGTCATTAAACCAGTAAGGACTCGTTTATCTTTCATAATTTGTAGCTGTTGTGTAAATGGCAGCGGTTGGTTTCCTTTTATTGATGGTAATAATTTGTAAAGTCCTATTATTAAAAAAACTGTGCCAAGCGCAATAATTAAGAAAATATAGTGCCAATCAAAATGTCCAGCTAAAAATGTTCCGATAGGTACTCCAAGTACTAATGAAACAGTGAAACCTGTAATGACTGTTGCCATAGCACTACCTCTTTTTTCTGGAACTGCAATTTGCGCAGCATAATTGGTGGCAACAACAATGTATAACCCTCCACTCATCGCCATAATGACTCTAGATAACATAAGAAAGACAAAATTATAGCTAAAAAATGCAACTAGATTCCCTAGAATAAATATAGAGATAGCATATAAAAGTACTTTTTTACGATCCAATTTAGACGTTAGCATGACCAAGATCAAAGCTCCAATAGCATAAGATAAAGAATAAATCGTAATCAACTGACCAGCCATTGAAATTGAAATATCTAATTCAAAAGAAATCAATTCTAAAATTCCAGAAACAACAAACTCTGCTGTTCCTGTTACAAAAGCCCCTAAAGCTAAAAGTATGATGATTAGTTGATTCATATTATTTTTCAATTTGTACATCTCCTTATATTTGAACTACTGTTTTTATTTTATGTTCCATGTTAACATAAGTAAAATTGATGTTTTTAATAGAGGAGATGAGTAATTACTCATGACTATTGTGCGCTACGAAATCATTGCAAAAGTAGTTGAGCTAGGAAGCTTTACAGAAACTGCTGAAACATTAAATATGACCCAATCTGCCGTGAGTCATGCAGTTGCGAGTTTAGAATCTGAATGGGGAGTTTCTTTATTAATTCGTGATCGAAAAAAAGGAATAACACTTACAGATATAGGACAAAAAATTCTGCCGCATATTAGAGAAATATTGAAAAGAGTGGAAGTCATTAATCAAGAAATTGCGCTTATGACAAGCTTGGAAACAGGTATTATTCGTATCGGCACTTTTGCAAGTGCTTCTTCCTGCTTATTGCCTAAATTACTTGCAAAATTCCGGAAAAAGCATCCTAAAATAGAATTTAAATTTTACGAAGGAACCTATGAAGAGATTACGGAATGGTTAGGTTCAGGCATTATTGACATTGGATTTGTAGTAAAAGGAAAATCAAACCCAAATTTCGATTTGGTTCCTTTGATTAAAGACAAGATGGTAGTCGCTTATCACCCTGATCATCAATTTCATTCTAAAGAAATAGTAGAAATGAATGATTTAATGTATGAATCCTTTATTATGCCAACAGGGATGTACCAATCACATGTTGAGGAATTATTTGCAGAAGCGCAAATTAAACCATCTATTCTTTTTGAAGTACACGACTGTACAACCATCGCTAATATGGTACAGGAAGGACTTGGCGTTACGATAGGTCCAGAATTATTTTTAAAGACACAGCAAAACATAAAAATCAGCAAACTAAATATTGAAAACAGCCGTGAAGTAGCACTTGCCTGTCAATCAATTGCAAATGCTTCTCCTGCGGTTAAGGAATTTCTTCATGTGGCAAAAAATAGGAATTATTAATAAAACACTAAACTACTCCCCATAGTAAGCCAATCCTATTCATGGTTTGTGACGCTTTGAACGCCAAAACCATGGCAGGACTGGCCCTTTAGTTTAATAAGATATCCTACAATTCTTAAAGAATAGAGAACGAGAATACTGAGTACTAAAAAGATTTGAATGATAATTCCCACCACACTACAAATTGAACCGGAAGTAGCTAATCCACTACCACTTTGGTTTTTTTCTACAATTTCTTTTGTCGCTTTTCTAGCAACTACAACTCCTAAACCACCAAAAAAAACCGATAAATGGTATTAGGATATAAATAATACCAAGGTTTAAAGAAATTACTGAATTACTGTTTGTTTGAGCATTTTCAACCATTTAGATTTCCCCCTTTACAACCCTTTAGTTTAAGGGAAAATCTTCACAATTTTTTTGCTCCATAATTATTTTCAGTAAAGTGTTACTCAAGAAAATGGCCCGTTTGTGGAACAAGAAAAAATCCTGCATATCAACACAGGATCTTTAATCAAACTTTATTATAAATAATCAGACTTTTTTCAAAAGCTACACCAAGTAGTTAATCAAACTTTCTTACAACTGGAACACGAATCGCTACAAATAGTACGAAGACGATAACGGCGATTGCACCGCTTTTCATAACGGTTACGATTGGAATTCCTATTGCAAGTGCGATTGATGTGAATGCATAAGAAAGCGGGATAAAGCCCATTGATGATAGCATAAGTAGACTCATTACGCGTCCCATCATTTCTTCTTTTACTGTCGATTGAATCATCGCCATAAGCGGAACGATAGCCATTGCGATTGTAATACCGTAAAACATGCCAGCTAATAATGCTTGCCAAAGTACGGTGCTAAAGTTAATGGATAAGAAGAACACACCAGACAGTAGCATCATGATAATGCAAAATAGACCACGTCTACGATTAATATTTTTTAAACCGACAATGACAGCACCTATTGCCATTCCGCCACCTACAGATGCTTCTAAGTAACTAAACTGAAGAGAATCACCGTGCAGAACATTTTTAACGAAAAGCGGGAAACCGACTTGCATCGGACCAATTAAAAATAAGTTTAAAAAGGCACTACAAAGAAGGAAAGTTGAAAGGAATGGTGATTCTTTTACATATAAGATTCCTTCTTTAATAGAAGTGAACATGCCTTTGTCTGTATTTTCCTGTTCTGGCATCGTAAATTGTATTTTTTGAACGAGTATGGCTGCGACGATCAGTAATAAAATCGTGATCGAAAAGATCGTTTCATAGTTCGTAAATTTGATAAGAATGCCGCCAAGTACAGGACCTAAGATGACCGATGCTTGGTTTGTCATTTGTGTAAGTGAGTTTGCTTGTGTTAAACGGCTTTTTTCTACAAGTTCAGGTAAGATAGATCCGTCAGCTGACCAGAAAAAAGCATCAGCAAGTCCAAAGAATAAAGCGAATAAAGCAAATGTATACAGTGTTACATCACCTACGATGAACCATGTAAGAATGGTCGCGACGAGAATAGCACGAATAATATTAGAATAAAACATAATGTTTTTTTTCGGGAATTTATCAGCTACAGCGCCGCCGATAATCATAAAAATAAGCCTTGGAACACTAAGAGCTACGAAAACAACACCGAGTGAAGCCTCAAGGTTTAATGTTTTTGCTATGTACCACGTTTGTGAAAAAGTAAAAAAGGCTAAAGCAAAACTTGAAAAGAGTGTAGCTGCCCAAAGAAAAAGGAAATTCGTATTTTTTAATAACGGTTTTCCGCTTCCCTCTAAAGCAGATTTATTTTGTTGTAGTTCCTCCATATTGCTTCCTTTCTATGTGACAAATTTAAACTAAAAACTTGTTAACAATCACTTTATACAGTTTCTAATATTTCTATACTGCACTTTCTCATTGTAGACAATAATATTGAATTTGCACAGTGGCTATTTAACGACAAAAAAGAAGATACCAGATGGCATCTTCTTTTTTGTCGTTCAGGCTAATGCAATATAAATATCTAATTGTGCGTTAGTTGGATCTGTTGCTTTTTCATCATAAAGCTCAAAATCTGTTGTAAAAGCACGTTTGTTTTCTTTTGACCATTTCCAAATATATTCCCAGGCTTCGCAAACGACTTCAGCAATTGGTCCTTTTCTCGTTGTAAATACCGCATACGTAGCAGCAGGTATTGTTACAGTTGTCATATTTTCAGGAATGTCTTCTAATGAAGAAACGGGCATACCGATTGTAAATTGATATGTACCTGTTTCATCGGATTCGTAATTTGAGTAAAAAGCGAATGTTTCTTTCGTTTGTTGATTTGGGATGTGATGCATCATTTGTTCTTGGAAGTATCGGTTCCAAAGCTGTGGGATTTTTCCTTCAGTAGATGCTTCTTTTTCGTTTATCGTCGTAATCGAAACGCCGATTGCTTGGAAAGCTTCTTTTTTTACGATAATAGGTTCTTTCATTTTTAAAATATCCCCCTTATTAGATAGAACATTTGTTCTTTTTGAGTATAACATATTTTGGAAGGAGAAGGTAGCACAATAACAAAAGAACTCCTTTTGCGTAAAAGGAGTTCTTATCATTTCTATATTAAAACATACTAGAGCTGTGCATCGGTTGCAGTTTTGCGCTTGGATCGAAGTAAGCTTTTGCATTGTTTACTGCTGTTGGTGCTTCACCGAAGCCGCAAGCAATGAGTTTTACTTTTCCTTCATATGTACAGATGTCACCAGCAGCGTAAATGCCAGGAATATTTGTTTCCATTTTCGAGTTCACGAGAATGCTGTTTTTTTGTATATCTAAGCCCCAGTTTTTAATTGGCCCAAGGGAAGAAACGAAGCCGTAGTTTACGATTACGTCATCAACATCGATGATAATTTTTTCTTCCGTTTTTACATGCTGAAGAACGACTTGTTCAATTTTGTCATCACCAATGAGTTCTACTGGAACGTACGGTGTGCTTACTTCTGCACGAGAATTCATTAAGCTTTCTACGCTATGTTCATGCGCACGGAATTTATCACGGCGATGAACGATTGTAACTTTGTCAGCAATCGGCTCTAACATCATTGTCCAATCAACCGCTGAATCGCCGCCGCCAAATACTACGACGCGCTTACCAGCAAATTTATTCATATCATCAACGAAATAATGTAAGTTTTTCTTTTCATACTTTGCTGTACCTTCTAATTCTAAACGGCGCGGTTGGAAAGCACCATTGCCAGCAGTAATAATAACTGATTTAGAATAGTGAGTTTGCTTATTCGTAACAAGTTTAAATATACCGTCAGCTTGTTTCTCAAGCGTATCAACAGCTTCTTCTAAACAAACGGTTGGGTCAAATTTCTTCATTTGCTCTTTTAAGTTATCAACTAACTCTTGTGCGCGCACTTTTGGGAATCCAGCTACATCATAAATGTATTTTTCAGGGTAGAGTGCGGATAATTGTCCGCCAAGTTGAGGTAAGCTTTCAATGATTTTTACACTTGCTTGTCTCATACCGCCATAAAATGCTGTGAACAGTCCTGTCGGACCACCACCAATAATTGTTATGTCGTAAACTTTTTGATTTTCTGCCACTTTCATTCCCCCTATAGATGGAATTTTGATATTGATTTCATATATTGTTCATATGTACACGAAAATCCTGCAAATGATGACACTTTCAAATAAATGATAGCATATTTGAGTTCATAATACTTCTGAAAACGACTGAATTGTGTGTAAGTTTTCGCATAGATGCGTTTTTAATTGTATAAAATATGGTGAAAGGAAAATACATGAAAAAAAGGCTGAAAAACCCTTGAAAACGCTATGTTATTTTAAAATATTGATAATTCTCCAGACGCTTGAATTCTGGAATAAAACCGACTAATATAGGGAAGTATTATGTTAAATTTCTATGACAAAATTCGTACGATTTTTTGACTGCGTTTTGTTATGATATAGAATGTGATAAATTCCACATTCTTGACAAATAGAGTTTTTAGTACTTGGTATTATTTTTCATTACTATTATATAAAGAAAAGGGTTGTGATTTGGTGAAGACTCCAAAAATCGTAGTTTTAGGTGCAGGTTATGGCGGGATGATTACGACTGTTCGTCTGCAAAAAGCATTATCTGTAAATGAAGCTGAAATTACGTTAGTAAACAACAACAGCTATCACTACCAAGCGACTTGGTTACATGAGAGCGCAGCTGGTACATTACAAGATGAAAAAATCTGTCTAGATATTCAAGACGTTATTGATACAAATAAAGTAAACTTTGTACAAGACACAGTAGTAGAAATTAAAGCTGCTGAAAAACGCATTATCTTAAAAAATGGCGAGTTAGAGTATGACTACTTAGTAATCGGTCTTGGTTTCGAATCAGAAACATTCGGAATTACAGGATTAAAAGAGCATGCATTCTCAATCGCTAACATTAATGCAACTCGTGAAATTCGTGAGCATATGGAAGCTAGTTTCGCTAAATATGCAACTGAACAACGCGATGAGCTAGTAACAATCGTTGTTGGTGGTGCTGGATTTACTGGTATCGAATACGTAGGTGAGCTTGCAAACCGTGTTCCTGAACTTTGCAAAGAGTACAATGTACCACGTGAAAAAGCACGTATTATCTGTGTAGAAGCTGCTCCAACAGCACTTCCAGGTTTCGATCCAGCATTAGTAGAATACGCTGTAAAACAACTTGAGAAAAAAGGTGTAGAATTCCGCATCGGTACAGCAATTAAAGAAGCAACTGAAGAAGGTATTATCGTTGCAAATGGCGATGATACTGAATTAATTAAGTCTGAAACGGTAGTTTGGGCTGCAGGTGTTCGTGGTAACGGTATTGTAGAAGAGTCTGGCTTTGAAGCAATGCGCGGACGTGTAAAAGTTGATGAGTACATGCATGCTCCAGGATACGAAGAAGTATTCATGGTTGGTGACGCAGCGTTAATCATTAACGAAGAAATTAACCGTCCATACCCACCAACAGCACAAATCGCAATTCAACAAGGTTACAACATTGCACACAACTTAACTGTGTTAGTTCGTGGCAAGGGCGAAATGAAGAAATTCGCATTCGATAATAAAGGATCTGTATGTTCTTTAGGTCATGACGATGCAATGGGCGTTGTTATGGGCAAAAAGTTAACAGGTTGGAAAGCTTCCTTCATGAAGAAAGTTATCGATAACCGTTACCTATTCTTATTAGGTGGACCTTTATTAGTTCTTAAAAAAGGTAAATTAAAGTTCTTTTAATGTATAGTAGAAAAAGCAGAAATGGCTAAGAGCTGTTTCTGCTTTTTTCATTTTAAAAATATAGTATAATATATAAAAAAGAAAGAATATTCTGTCCGTTCTAATAGAGGAGGGTATTACATCATGGAGAAAAGAGGGAAAGTATGGCTAGCCGTCGGTGGATTAGTAGCTACAAAAGATGGCAGGTGGCTGTTCGTTAAGAAAAAATACAGTGGATTAAAGGGGAAATGGTCTTTGCCGGCTGGTTTTGTAAATGAAGGTGAGACGGTTGATGAAGCTGTGAAACGTGAAGTGTTAGAAGAGACAGGCATTGTCGCTCATGTGAAGGGGATCATTGGTGTTCGATCGGGCGTGATTCGAGATGAGATTAGTGATAATATGATTATTTTCCTTTTGGAACCTGAAGGAGAGAGCATTATTGTACAGGAAAAGGAATTGTCTGAAGTGGCATTTCTGCATCCAGATACGATTGCGGACGACCCGAATACGTCTGTACTTATTAAATATTTGTTAGAAAGAAAATCAGAACTACATCTTGAGATGGACAAAACATTAAATCCAGGAGAGCAATTTGGTTATACAGCCTATCATGTATTTACGGCGCATACGAAGGAGAGGGAGAAAGAGTGAGTATACCGGTACTACTTATTTCAATGATGTTATTTTTCATTTTGTTTTTTGGAATTGGATTTTTACTCAACATGATATTGCGAGCAACATGGGTAATGGTTATTGTGTATCCGATTGTTTGTATGCTTATTATTAATAAGGCGAGTATGTGGGATTACTTTTCAAAGCCAAAAGAAACATTCTCTTCATTTGGGACAAGTGTATCGCATTTAGGACAAGCAGATGTATTTATTTTATCGACTGGATTAGTAGGTGCTGCTTTAGCTGGAATTGTCATTAAGAAACTTCGGAAAAGCGGATATCAAATGTTTTAATCTCCAATTCATTTGGAGATTATTTTTTTGCATATTCCTTCATTGTATAGGGAATGATTAACGATGAAGGAGTGTGGAATATAAAAATGTTAAAACGATATTGTATTCGCATTATGATGACTTGTTTACTTGTATCCGCATTATGCGTAACATGGAATGCTTTCACAGGAGTTTCTTTATTAGAGATTGTAAAGAAATATGAGGGAACGAGTGCAAAAGAAGTACATGCAGCAGAAGTTAAGAGAAATGTTGCTCCGAGTAAAGAAGTGATAAATGCTTTAGAGCAGGCAAATGACTGGTCTAAATATCGTTCAATTGAAATGACTGCAACAGGTTATACGTCGGGAATTGAATCAACTGGCAAGAGGCCGGGACATCCGGAGTATGGTATTACATATTCAGGTGTTAAGGCGAAAAGGGATTTATATTCCACAATCGCTGCGGATTTACGCGTATTCCCGATTGGAACGATTCTCTTTGTTCCAGATTATGGGTATGGTGTAGTAGCTGATAAGGGCGGTGCTATAAAAGGAAACCGTCTGGATTTATATTATGATACGGTGAAAGACGTTTATAGCCAATGGGGTAAGAAAAAAGTAAATGTATACGTAGTGAAAATAGGAAATGGTAAGTTTACAGAAGAAGAGTTAACGATGTTAAATGAAGACGAAACGATGCAAGTGTTCCGTGGTCAATATTTAAAACAAAGATAGTCTAGTGATAATTACGCTAGACTTTTTTTATTTCATAATGGAGGTAATAGTAGAAGTTAGAATTGTCGCATTTTATCGAAAATAAAGTTATAATAAAGGTAGAGTAGAGAAATTTAGGGGGTCTGAACATGTTTCAAGTACAAAAAGAATTAGCAAGCCATGAAGCGGTAATTGTTGCCTTATTTGAAGAAGAGAAAACGAGTAGTTTTGTACAAGAACTGGACAAAGCGTTTGAAGGACAATTACAAGTTTTATTAGAAGAGAAAGAACTTTCTACTAAGAAGAAAGCTATTTCAAAAGTACATAGTTTAGGAAAAACAAATGTGAAACGTTATTATTTCGTTGGTTTAGGTAAGAAAGAATCTTATACGACGGAAACGTTACGTGCAGCTCTTGGTAAGGCTTTTAAAACGTTACAAGCAGCAAAAGTACAAGATGCAGCAATCTTACTGGATTCTTTCGTAACAGAGAAACTAGATGCGATTGATGTAGCTCATATTGCAGCAGAAGTACAAGGTCTTGGTACATATGAGTTACAAACGTATAAATCAGATAAAAAGGATCGTGTGAAACTAGAGAAGTTCACGGCTATTACAGCAGAAGATGCACAAGAAATTGAAGCTGCATTAACAGTTGGTTACGTACATGGACGTGCAACAAATTCAGCTCGTACACTTGTAAATATGCCGCCAAACGTATTAACAGCAACAAAGCTTGCTGAGTATGCTGTTGAGTTAGCGGAGAAGTATGATATGGATTATAAAGTTCTTGAGAAAGAAGAGATGGAAGAGCTTGGTATGGGTGCGTTACTTGCAGTAAACCAAGGTAGTACAGAGCCGCCAAAAATGATTGCTCTTATTTATAAAGGAAAAGAAGAGTGGACAGATGTCATTGGATTTGTTGGAAAAGGAATCACATACGATACAGGTGGTTATTCTTTAAAACCGCGTGAAGGCATGATCGGTATGAAAGGTGATATGGGCGGTGCAGCTGCTGTATTAGGTGCGATGGAAATTATCGGTGAACTTCGCCCAGAGCAAAATGTAATTGCTGTTATTCCATCAACTGATAACGTTGTAAGTGGTACAGCATTTAAGCCAGACGATGTAATTACATCTATGAGCGGAAAAACAATTGAAGTATTAAATACAGATGCAGAAGGTCGTCTAGCATTAGCTGACGGTATTACGTACGCTAAAAAATTAGGTGCAAACTACCTTATTGATGTTGCGACATTAACAGGTGGAGTAATTGTTGCACTTGGAAATCATACGACAGGCGCAATGACAAATAATGAAGAATTGTTTGAGCAAGTGCTAGAGGCATCTATGGAAACAGATGAATCAATTTGGCAATTACCGATTTTTGATCGTGATAAAGAACGCGTGAAAAACAGTAAGTTTGCTGATTTAAATAACTCACCAGGCCGCGAAGGACATGCGGTTATGGCAGGTACATTCTTAGGTGAATTCGCTGAAGATACACCGTGGGTACACTTAGACATCGCTGGAACATCTGAATCATCAGGAGTGCATGATTTAGGGCCGGCTGGTGCAACAGGTGCAATGGTACGTACACTTGCAACACTTGTTGAACGTTTCGGAGAAGAATAAGATAATAAGAGAAGGCTGTTCCAATATTTTGGAACAGCCTTTTTTATTGGTATGATTCTGGTTGTCTTATCCTATATGAACTGCCCGCAAACTATATATAGTTTCACTTTATAACGAAATCGTATACAACGTCCCATTTAAGGCGAATGAAGTACGACCTGTTTCTTCAGAGACAACTAAAATAAGTGCATCGCTTTTTTCTGATAAGCCAATGGCGGCTCTGTGACGTGTTCCTAGCTCTGGATCAACTTCTGTACTTTTTGTTAGTGGAAGAATATTAGCAGCTGAAACAATATGATTATTTTTAACGAGAACGGCTCCGTCATGAAGAGGGTTACCTGGATAAAAAATCGATTCGAGCAGTGGTGCGGTTAAATGAGCGTTTAACGTTGTTCCAGTTTGAATACAAGATTCAAGTGTCTCGTTTCGTTCCACAACAATAAGAGCACCGTGTTTTCTGGCGCTTAAATGTTGGACAGCTGTTGTAATGAACTGTGAGCTTTCCGTATAAGGTGATAAATACGCTTGAATATAGTATGTAGCTGCCAGTGTTTGTACATTTGCTAACATATGATGAATATCTTCCATCTTACACAAAATACATTCATCTTCTTTATCAATTGCTTGCCTCATAATTGATAATTCTTTTTCGGCAATTTCAATCATTTGCTTTGTTTGTATTTTGAGTTCTTCTGACAAGCCCCATTCCTGCATAATCCTCATTCCCTTTAGTGGAGTATTTAACCATAGTGTATACAAATATTACTAGTAAAATCCTATTAGATTGTAAAAAATATTGAGATACAGGTTGTTTTTTTCATATAATAAAGGTATGACAAGCGAGAGGAGATTGAAGTATGAACTGGAAACAAGAATTTAGTCGCTGGCTTTCATATGCAGAGTTAGACGTAGAACTAAAAGAACAGTTAGAAAACATGAAGCAAGATGAGAAGAAAATTGAGGACAGCTTTTATAAAAATCTAGAATTTGGCACAGGTGGTATGCGTGGTGAACTTGGTGCTGGTACGAACCGTTTGAACGTATATACAGTTCGTAAAGCAACGCAAGGATTAGCGAAGTTTATTGAAAAATTAGGTGAAGAAGCGAAGAAGCGCGGTGTTGTTGTTGCGTATGATTCTCGTCATAAATCACCTGAGTTCGCAATGGAAGTAGCTGCTACACTTGGTGCACACGGTATTACAACATATGTGTTTGAAAGCTTACGTCCAACGCCAGTGCTTTCTTTCGCAGTTCGTCATTTACATACAGTGAGTGGAATCGTTCTTACGGCAAGCCACAATCCGCCGGAATATAACGGTTATAAAGTATACGGTGAAGATGGTGGGCAATTGCCTCCAAAAGAAGCTGATGAATTAATTAGCTACGTAAACGCAGTAGAAGATGAATTAACAGTTGAGGTTGCTGATGTGGAGCAATTAAAAGCTGACGGTTTATTACATATTATTGGACAAGAAGTAGATGATGCATATGCTGCAGAATTGAACAATGTCATTATTAATAAAGAAATGGTACAAAACGTTGGGAAAGACTTAAAAATCGTCTTCACCCCACTACACGGAACATCAAATATTTCTGTACGCCGTGGTTTAGAAGAAGTTGGATTTACAGATGTAACAGTTGTAAAAGAGCAAGAGTTACCAGATCCGAATTTCTCTACAGTAAAATCACCGAACCCAGAAGAGCATGCAGCGTTTGAGTATGCAATTCGTGATGGTGAGAAGGTAGGCGCAGATGTGTTAATCGCAACAGATCCTGACGCAGACCGCCTAGGTGTTGCAGTTCGTAATCAAGATGGCGAATTCCAAGTATTAACTGGTAACCAAACAGGTGCATTAATGCTTGATTACTTATTATCTCAAAAGAAAGAAAACGGAACGCTTCCAGAGAACGGTGTTGTATTAAAAACAATCGTAACATCTGAAATTGGCCGTACAATCGCGAAAGCATACGGTTTAGATACAGTTGATACGTTAACTGGATTTAAATTTATCGGTGAGAAAATTAGACAGTATGAAGAAAGCGGACAATACGAATTCCAATTCGGTTATGAGGAAAGCTATGGTTATTTAATCCGTCCATTCTGCCGTGATAAAGATGCAGTACAATCTGTTCTATTTGCATGTGAAGTAGCTGCATACTACAAATCACAAGGTAAAACGTTATACGATGGTCTATTAGAAGTATTTGAGAAGTACGGTTTCTTCCGTGAAGACCTTGTATCGTTAACGCTAAAAGGAAAAGATGGAGCGGAACAAATTCAAGAAATGATGGCAACATTCCGTGAAAATCCTCCGAAAGAAGTAGCTGGCTTAACAGTTGTAGCAGTTGAAGACTATAAAGCGAGCATCATTACATCTTTACAAGATGGACATAAAGAAGAGATTCACTTACCGAAATCAAATGTGTTAAAATATCAATTAGAAGATGGTTCTTGGTTCTGCCTACGTCCATCTGGAACTGAACCGAAGATCAAGTTCTACTTCGGTGTTCAAGATAATTCTTTACAAAATAGTGAACAAAAGTTACTTACTATTAAAGAAGATATTATGAATCGTTTATAATATAAAGTAATTTTAAGTAGTAGGGAACAAAAGGGAGCGAAACCTCCCTTTTGTTCTATGTAAGGAAAGATCGTTATTGATTCTGACAGAAGAGAGGGTATTTTGTGATGAAAAGAGTAAGAAAAGCGATAATCCCAGCAGCTGGATTAGGAACACGTTTTTTACCAGCTACAAAAGCAATGCCAAAAGAAATGCTACCGATAGTAGATAAACCAACTATCCAATACATTGTAGAAGAAGCAATAAAATCAGGAATCGAAGATATTATTATCGTTACTGGTAAAACAAAGCGTTCGATTGAAGATCATTTTGATAATGCCTTTGAGTTAGAGCAAAACTTATTAGAAAAGAAAAAGTATGAGTTACTTGAAAAAGTACAGGCTTCTTCAAAAATGGTAGATATTCACTATATCCGTCAAAAAGAACCAAAAGGATTAGGACACGCTGTTTGGTGTGCACGTAAATTCATCGGTGATGAGCCATTCGCTGTTTTATTAGGTGATGATATCGTTCAAGCTGAAAAACCATGTTTACGTCAATTGATTGAAGAATATGATAAAACGCTTTCTTCTGTTATTGGTGTACAAACGGTTCCAGAAGATGAAACACACCGCTACGGAATTATTGACCCATTAGAGCAAGAAGGACGCCGTTATCAAGTTCGTAATTTCGTTGAGAAACCAGCAGCAGGTACAGCACCTTCAAACTTAGCAATTATGGGACGTTACGTTTTAACACCTGAAATCTTCATGTTCTTAGAACAGCAACATGTTGGTGCTGGTGGCGAAATCCAGTTAACAGATGCTATTCAAAGCTTAAACGAAATCCAACGTGTATTCGCTTACGATTTCGAAGGAAAGCGCTACGATGTAGGTGAAAAGTTAGGATTCGTTCAAACGACAATCGAAATGGCCCTGCAACACCCAGAATTACGTGATGACATGGTTGTAATGATGAAGAAAATTTTAGAAGAACATACGAATCAAGAGTCTTAATATAAAAAAGGAGTTATTTCAGTGCGCTGAAATAACTCCTTTTTATTATGAAATCGTCGAATGAGAATGCTGATAAGCGGAACGACGTACAGCATAGTATATGCGAGGTGCAATGATAGCACCGATAATTGTAAATACAATATCTTTTACTGCGAACCACATCATAATCATCCAAGCAGCTTTATAGCTCATATTACCGCCCATGAAGAGATTGACTGCCCCGTACATGTAAGTAGTACCGATAATATAAGTTAAAATAATTCCTGTGAAAGAGGCAATTGCAAATGTACGAAATGTTGGCTTTTCCTTTTGTTCTACGAGTTTTCCTGATACGTAAGCAACGATAATAAATGCGATAATAAAGCCACCAGTAGGATCTAAAAGTGCTCCAAATCCAGCTTTGAAGTTAGCGAAGATGGGCGCGCCTGCTAATCCGACAAGCATATAAACCGTCATTGATAATGCGCCAAGTCTACTTCCGAGAAGAAGCCCTGCTAAAATTGCGAAAAATGGTTGCATAGATAATGGGATGCCCGCTACTTGTAAGAATGGTGCCCAAGATACAATATTTGCACCAATGGCCATAAGAGCAACGAACATGGCAGCTAATGCTAAATCTAAAACATGAAATCTTCTCATAATGTTAACCTCCTGTTGTTTTTAGGTTAACATTATCGTAGCGAAAATATTTACTTGTTGTCAATCAAAATATTTTGATAAGAAGGCTTCAAATAGTCCCTTAGCAACGTATACGGAATACGAAATTGCGGAATTCCGCTTGAATAAGGAGCAATCTCATATAGAGGGAAATAAATGACGAGATTGTTCGGCTCTAAAAAGAAGTGAAACTTTTTCGTGCTCATGACCTTTTCAGTTGCATCGGGAAAATAAATGCTTTCATTTTGTTTAATTTGTCTTACAATCTCAGCACGTATTACTTCTTTATATTTATCTTTTTGTTGAAATAAATCATCTAAGTGTAGTAACTTTTTTTCGTTTAAATCAAATGTGTTTGCTTTCCACGTATAAAGACCGTGCGCACCACCTGTATATTGATAGTAATTCAAATATAGGCTGAGAAAAGGTGGTTTATTTAAAGAGACTTTATAATCAACATTCGCCACGTACGGATGAAATGGTGTACTGGATCCTTCTGTTTCTTTATAATATTTTTTTGCGTCTTTTTCTAATCTGGCTTTAAATTTGTCAGTAGATTTTTTGTAATAGAAATTGAGCTTATTTTGAAATTTAGAATCGGAAAAGTTATGAAATGAAGGTCTATTAATTTGATATTCTATATAAGGTTTCTTACCTTTTTGCGTTACAGTCTGAACATCGATTGTCAGGTTGGATGCTTTGGCTGCTAGTGCACAATTTGGTACAATAGTCAGCAAGGAGAGCATAAGCAGTAATATACAAAATTTCTGTTTCATTTAGGTGAAACCTCCTTATTTAAGTGTTACAAGTAGTTTGAAAATAAATAGGTAAAATTATACATTCAATTAAAGTAAGAGAAGGGGGAAATGATATGGCAAAAACTTTAATGGATTCACTTGGAATTGAGTTGTTAGAGATGACAGAAGATAAGGTGGTTGCTACGATGCCTGTTGATGAGCGTACACATCAGCCGTTTGGTTTTTTACACGGTGGTGCATCTCTTGCATTAGCAGAAACAGTAGCAAGCGTCGGTTCATACAATTTAATTGATCAAGAAAAATGCATCTGTTTCGGTCTAGAAATTAACGCAAATCACATTCGCTCAAAGAAAGATGGAATTGTAACAGCGATCGGAACACCGATACATAGAGGACATTCAACGATGGTTTGGGATGTGCGTATCATTGATGAGAATGACGATTTATTATGTATTTCAAGATGTACAGTAGCAATTAAAGAAAAACGTGAAAAGTAAAAAAGAGGCGGCTCTCATGAGCTGCCTCTTTTTTTATAATTAGAACTGGATTTTCTTCTCTAAGAAACCTTTTAGTTCGCTAATTGGCATACGAACTTGTTCCATTGTGTCACGGTCACGTACTGTAACAGCTTTGTCTTCAACTGAGTCGAAGTCGTAAGTGATACAGAATGGTGTACCGATTTCGTCTTGACGACGGTAACGTTTACCGATAGAACCAGTTTCGTCAAAGTCTACCATGAAGTCTTTAGCTAATTCTGCGAATACTTCAGTAGCACCTTCAGATAGCTTTTTAGATAATGGTAAGATAGCTGCTTTGTATGGTGCTAAAGCAGGGTGGAAACGAAGAACTGTACGAGAATCGTTTTCTAATTGCTCTTCTTCGTATGCATCACATAAGAATGCTAATGTTACGCGGTCAGCACCTAAAGATGGCTCGATGCAGTATGGTACGTAACGCTCATTCGTTTGTGGATCAATATAGTTAAAGTCTTCGTTAGAGTGTTCCATGTGACGTTTTAAATCGAAGTCTGTACGAGATGCAACGCCCCATAGTTCGCCCCAACCGAATGGGAATTTGAATTCAATATCAGTTGTTGCGTTACTGTAGTGAGATAACTCTTCTTCACCGTGGTCACGAAGACGCATGCTTTCTTCAGTCATACCAAGTGAAAGTAACCAGTTCTTACAAGTTTCACGCCAGAATGCGAACCACTCTAAATCTTCACCAGGCTTACAGAAGAATTCAAGTTCCATTTGTTCGAATTCACGTGTACGGAATGTGAAGTTACCAGGCGTGATTTCGTTACGGAAGCTCTTACCGATTTGGCCAATACCAAATGGAAGTTTTTTACGCATAGAGCGTTGTACGTTTTTAAAGTTTACGAAAATACCTTGTGCTGTTTCAGGACGAAGGAAGATTTCGTTTGTGCTAGACTCTGTAACACCTTGGAATGTTTTGAACATTAAGTTGAACTGACGGATTTCAGTGAATTCTTCACTACCGCAATCAGGACATTTTACTTCATGTTCTTTCATTAAGTCAGCCATTTGGTCGAAAGTAAGACCGTCAACAACCATTTCGATGCCTTTTGCATCTAAAGCATCTTCAATTAATTTGTCAGCACGGTGACGCGCTTTACATTTTTTACAGTCGATCATTGGATCGTTGAAGTTACCAACGTGACCAGAAGCGATCCAAGTTTTTGGGTTCATTAAAATAGCTGCGTCTAAACCAACGTTGTATGGAGATTCTTGAATGAATTTTTTCCACCAAGCTTTTTTAACGTTATTTTTTAATTCGATTCCAAGTGGACCGTAATCCCAAGTGTTTGCAAGACCACCGTAAATTTCAGAACCAGGGAAAACAAAACCGCGATGTTTCGCTAAGTTTACAACTTGTTCCATTGAATACATAATAAAATCCTCCTTTTGAAAGTTAACGTATTGGCGATGACGTGCTCAGGTACGGGTGAAACGAGCGGTATATGCTTTGAAAAACATAAAAAAACGCTCATCCCAAGGCTTAATTGCCTAGGGACGAGCGTTTGCCCGCGGTTCCACCCTAGTTGATACACAAAAGGGTGTATCCACTTTATCACGTATTGCTCGAGACTGCCGTTTCCTTGCGGCTTCAGGCTTTCACTATCCCTGAATCGCTTTTTGTGCAAGTACTTATAAGTCCGTCATCGCTACTTATATTAATAATAATGAACATATTCTAACACGTTCTTTTTTAAATCTCAATAGAGGAACGCGTCTATCTATGATAGAGTCTCGCCTATTTTTTCGTTATTTATTCCGTAATTTTCTTTAATGTGCTTAATTGCTTCACGTTTACTTAATGGAGCGAGCTCATTGTTTTGCACGTATTCCCAAACTACATCCGGCTTTGTTTTTGCATATTCACGAAGGACCCAGCCAATCGCTTTTTGAATGAAAAATTCTTTTGAAGAATGTAGTTGTCCAATGATCCAGAAAAGAAGTTCTTCATCCATCTTTTGTTTATATTTTAGCTGGAATAAAATAGCGGCGCGTTGTAACCATATGTTATCTGATGCAATCCATTTTGGAATATAGGCAGAAATTAATTCCGGATGTTTTAAAAAGATATTCCCTAAAAATGTAGGAACGATGCTATCAACTGTATCCCACCAAGACTTTGTGACAATGAGTTCTTCTAAGAAGGGGATATGAGTTTCGTTTATATGCTTTTTATATTTTTGCATAATATCAAGTGCGGCCGCTTGAAATTCACGTTCTGGTAAATCCCAAAGCTCACGTATGATAACTTGGAAGTCTTTTGAATCTGGGAGAGTATGTATTTGAATAACGTCTTTTAATAACTGTCTTCTCTCGGGAGTTTGAATACCGAGAAACGGGAAGTGATTTTTCATATAACGTGCCATCGGTTCTGCTTTTTCCAGATTTTTGTGAGCTATGAAATGTTCTTGTAGTGCTTTTACAAATGGATGCATCAGTTGTTCTCCTCTCTAATTATCTTACTCCTATTATTATACAGAGAGTTTGGTTGAATTTTAAAACATAACTTGTAAAGTAATGAAATATGTTGAAAGTAGAGAGGAGAGGATAAGATGGAAGATCAAGGTTTACTAGCAGGTTTCTTTGCTCTTAGTTTTGCGTTTATTCTTGTTGTATTGATTTGGGCAGTTATTGCGTATTTGTTAACGGCTTTTGCACTGTATACGATGGCGAAAAATGATGGTGCAACGGATGGTGCTCTTGCATTTATTCCTTTTTTAAATAGTAAGATCTGGGGTGATTTAGCGAAAGATAAATTACCAGATTTCTTAAAAGAAGAAGCAGGATGGAAAGTATTCGGCATATATGTCGCGTGTTTCATTTTTAACTTCGTACCAATTCTATATTTAATAGCAACAGCTGTATCGATTGTGCTATCTATTTATCTTATCTACGCAATTTTAGATAGGTACGGAACGAACTCTATATTATTTACAATTATTCATACAATCACGTTTTCGGTTTTCTTACCGATTCACTTATTTATTATTCGGAATGAGCCGGTAAGGTATAACGAGTAGATATATATGTATGGAGCTGTTTCAAAGATATTTTGGAACAGCTTTTTGTTGACCAAAAAAGGGCTGCCACATAGGACAGCCCTTTTCTACTACATAAGGTAACGTAAATAAATATAAATATGAGAAATGATTAATGAAACGATCATAATTGGGAAACCGACTTTTAGGAAGTCCATGTAGCTAAATTTATGTCCTTCTCGGCTTGCGATACCTGCAACAATTACGTTAGCAGAAGCTCCGATTAATGTTCCGTTTCCACCTAGACAAGCACCTAATGCTAATGCCCACCATAATACGTCGATTTGTGCGTCAGAAGGTGATAATCCTAGCCCAACTGCCATATCGTTAATAAGTGGGATCATTGTTGCAACGAATGGAATGTTATCAATTGTTGCCGAGGCGATACCAGATACCCATAAAATAAGGATAGATGCGTAAGAAATATCTCCGCCCGTTATGCCAATTACTTTTTGCGCTAACATTTTGATAAGACCGATATCGATAAGTCCTCCAACGAGTACGAATAGTCCTGCGAAGAAGAAGATTGTTACCCATTCTACACTTGCGAATACCTCTTCAATTTCATGTTCTTTCACACCGATTAGCATAAGAACAGTAGCACCAGTTAAAGCGATGATAGCTGCATCAACATGGAAAATCGAATGAGTCATGAAACCTACAATTGTAAGTCCAAGTACTGTTAAAGATTTTTTCATTAATACGGGATCTTTAATGTATTGCTTTTCATCTAAACTCATTAATTTCTTAACTTGTACAGGATCAGCAATTAATTGTTTACGATACATGAAGTAAAGTATTGTCGCTGTCACACCAATAATAATGATTACGATAGGTGCTAAGTTGAATAAGAACGCATTGAAATCTAAATGCTTATTTGCAGAACCAATCATAATATTAGGTGGATCACCAATTAATGTTGCTGTTCCTCCAATGTTTGAAAAAATAATTTCAGAAAGTAAATAAGGAACAGGATTTACTTGCAGTATGCGCGTAATAGATAAAGTAACTGGAACAACAAGAAGTACAGTTGTAACGTTATCTAAAAATGCGGAACCAAGCGCAGTAAGTAAGGAAAGTGAAATTAAAATTTTAATTGGATTTCCTTGTGCTCCTTTTGCTGCTTTAATGGCAACGTATTGGAAGACACCCGATTTACTCGTAATGTTCACCAAAATCATCATACCGATGAGTAGTGTAATCGTCCCCCACTCAATATGTTTCGTAAAGGCGTTGTGTAAATCAACGACCCCCATAATTACCATGAGTGCTGCACCAAGAAGTGCGATGACAGCGCGATTAATTTTTTCAGAAATAATAATGGCATATGTAATTAAAAAGACTGCGATAGCAAAATAATACTGCCAGTTTGCGAGCTCTTGCGTTGTTTCGTGCAAAACTCTCATCTCCTTTCATTCACTTTTATTAGTGTGTCAAAAATTAATTAGATGAAACACACATAACGTCATTATAAATTAGAAAAATGTCGGATGTAAATGAAAGGGCTTATTTTGTTATATTTTCTGCAAAGGTCATTTTTTCGTATTTTTAAAAATATTTGCGGGCATTTGACATATATATAAGATACATCCAATCTGAATATTTAAAATGGAATTAGCATTCGAGCTTGTTCGTATAGGAGTGTCAAATAGAAAGGAATGACAAAGATGATAAGGAAGGGATCGTATGGATGAACAACAATTTTTATTTTTGGATTTTGAGTTTACGATGCCCCAGCACAGAAAAAAACCAAAAGGATTTTTCCCGGAAATTATTGAGGTAGGACTCGTTTCGGTTGTCGGCTGTAAAGTAGAAGACACATATTCAGCTCATGTTAGGCCGAAAACGTTTCCTTCTTTAACGGACCGATGTAAAAAATTTTTAGGGATTAAACAAGAAGCTGTAGATAAAGGAATTTCGTTTCTAGAACTCGTTGAAAAACTTGCAGAATATGAAAAGAGATGTAAACCAACCATTGTTACGTGGGGAAATATGGATATGAAAGTGTTGAAGCATAATTGTGAAATGGCGGGAGTCGACTTTCCTTTCTTAGGACAGTGCCGTGATTTATCAATGGAGTATAAGAAGTTTTTTGGTGAGAGAAATCAAACAGGATTGTGGAAAGCAATTGAGGCCTATGGAAAAGTAGGGACAGGTAAGCATCATTGTGCGCTAGATGATGCGATGACGACGTATAATATTTTTAAATTAGTAGAAAAAGATAAAGAATATTTAGTGAAACCAGCACCTCCAACATTAGGAGAACTCGTTGATTTTTCAAAAGTTTTAAAGAAAGTGAGTACACAGTAACGACCAAATTGCACAGTATGTAATTTGGTCGTTTTGTTTTTTTATAGTTTGTAGTCTTTTTTTAACTGCTCTAATGTTTCTAGACTACGAACCGCAAAAGGTGAATCATCTTCAGAAAATGAATTCATTTGAGTTTCTAATGCCAATTTGAGTGACTCTGTATACTCCGGAATTTCTCCTTCATATTTCTTCACCATTTGCTCTGGAATGTTCGTCTGTTCACGGAAAGCTAAAGCGCGTCTTTCATGGAAAAATGGTACGTCTGCTTGTTTTACGTTATGTAAGTCACCTTGCACTGGATGTTTTAAAACAGCTAATACTTTTACGACGTAACTGCCAGGACGGCTATTTGTAACTTCGCCGATGTATTTTCCAGTTTTATAAATACCAGTAACGATCTCGCCAATTTCAATTGTTTCTCTCATATTTTTCACCTCAAGTTTATAGTAAGGAAAGTAGGAGGAGGAGTCAAAGAAATCATTCGCTTTCGGAACGCCCCTTGAGAATATGAACTGGTTCAACTATAATTTAAAGGTATATAACAGAAAATTCTGATGTTTTTTGAATCCTATAATAAGGAGTGTTCCGTATGATGCCTTTATATTTTCCGGAAGATAAAACAGAATATATTATTCCAGGGATTGTTTGCGTTCTATTTATCATTGGTGCTGTTGCTACGTGGCGTATGTTTATTCGTGTATCAAAACGAGAAGCAGAGCAATTACAGAAAGTTGAAGAAAAACTGTTAGCTGAAAAGAAACAGTAACTCATTTTTGTATGTTTCCCTCTATGCTCGGACAATCTAAGGGCAGAATATGTTTTGGAGGGAATAGAATGAAAAAACGGCTTTTTTTCAGTTGTTGTTTATTATTTCTGATGGCAGGTTGTGACCAAGGAAAGCCGAAAGAAATTGACGTGAAATTACATAATGCTTCAGGTGATGAAGTTGGGACTGCGAAAGTAGTGCAGCAAACAAGCGGAGTGAAAATTACGATTAAAGGGGAAGGGTTCGCACCTGGCCCGCACGGCATACATGTACACGAAATTGGTGAGTGTAAAGCACCACGTTTTGAATCAGCGGGGAATCATTTTAACCCTGATAATAAAAAGCATGGTCTTCTTAATCCGAAGGGCGCAGAAAACGGTGATTTACCGAACGTAATCGCAGACGGTTCTGGAAAGATTAAAGCAGAAATCGATGCGCCGCACATAACGCTTGAAGAAGGAAAAACGACAATTCATAGAAAAGATGGAGCGTCTATTATTATTACAGAAAACGCTGATGATGGGATGACACAACCGACAGGTAAATCAGGTGATCGAATAGCTTGTGGTGTTATTGTAAAAAAAGCGTCAGATATGAAGAAAAAGTAAAAGCTACCGTGTATGGTAGCTTTTTTTGTGGAACGATTATATCGGCGATTATTGAAATATATCGACCATAACTCAAAATATATCAGCGATTTTTAAAATATATCGATTTACCGACAAAAACTGATAAAGGAGTTTATTGTGAAAACGTATGGCGTAGTCTATTTAAAATTTCTTCTAAAACAGATCTTGGACAGCCGATGTTAATTCGAATATGTTCTTCGCCGCCTAATCCGTATTTTTCACCAGGCTCAACAATTATTTTTCCTTTTTCCTCAAGTAATGTGGTACGTTCGTCTTGAGAAAGCTGTAGGCGAGAGCAATCAATCCATAATAAAAAGCTACCTTCTGGCTTCGTTACGGAAAGAGTAGGTATGTGATCTTTAATATATTTACAAGCGAATTGAGCGTTATCTTCTATATATAATCGAATTTCATTTAGCCAATCGTTACATTCTGTATAGGCACTTTGCATCGCTGTATAGGCAAATATATTTAATCCGTGGAAGCCTTGTCTATATTGGATAGATGTAAAGGCTTGACGGAGTTTTTCATTTGGAATGATGATAATCGATGCTTGTAATCCAGCGATATTAAATGTTTTACTCGGAGCCATACAAGTAATCGTACGTGCTGCTAATTCTTCTGATAGAGAAGCAAATGGTGTATGAGTACGATCTCCGTAAATAATATCGGCATGAATTTCATCTGAGACAACAATTACATTATATTTTGTACATAATGCTCCGAGCTTCGTTAGCTCGTCTTTCGTCCAAATGCGTCCGATAGGATTGTGAGGGCTACAAAGAAGCATGAGTTTAATACCTTGTTCAAATTG
This sequence comes from Bacillus sp. F9_6S_D1_P_5, assembly GCF_054823925.1. Classification (NCBI taxonomy): domain Bacteria; kingdom Bacillati; phylum Bacillota; class Bacilli; order Caryophanales; family Bacillaceae; genus Bacillus; species Bacillus sp. F9_6S_D1_P_5. Next base: position 89,709 of record NZ_JBTREW010000019.1, read on the forward strand.
TTTTTCTAAATGATCGAAGTCTATCATATATGTGCCATCTTGTTTATATAATGGACTCACGCATAATTGTCTATTGTTTGTTGTGACCATTTCGAAAAATGGGGGATAAATAGGTGGTTGTACGAGAATGGATTCGTTTTCCTTTGTGAAGGCCTGTATGCTCGTACTAAGAGCTGGAACGATTCCCGCGCTAAAGACAATCCATTCTTTTTGAATATCCCAGTTGTACTGTTTTTTTGTCCAGTTACAAATAATATCGCCAATATTTTCGGGAGGAAGTGTATAGCCGAAAATAGGATGCTCGATACGTTCCTTTAAAGCAGTTTGAATTGGTTGTGGTACTTCAAAATCCATATCAGCAATCCAAGCGTGGATAAGTTCTTCGTTTTTATACGTATCCCATTTTATACTATGAGTTCCACGTCGATTGACTGTTTTATGAAATAGTTGCATAAGTTTGCCCCCTTCTTCTGTAAAACCGTTAAGTTATGAAAGTTCTCTCTCTTCTTATAGAATAGCTGATGTGATAGGATAAAGAAAAGTATTAAAAAGTGAAAAGGCGGGAAGCGAATGGGTGCATATGAAAAGATGATAGAGGTTGTGAAGAATTGGGATCCGTTTCAAATGGGACCGGAGTTTTATGAAACAGAAGCGAGCGATGTTGTGAACGTCGCAAGTGTGTTTGATGATCCGAAATACATCGCAAAGAAGATTCAACATATATACTTTATGTCTTTTGAGGAAGTACCTGCGCTTGAAAAATGTGAGAAGTTAGCTGTGGAATTACTTGTAATAAAAGAAGGCGGAAGTTGTTCATTGTAGGCTGTCGGAATTTCCGACAGCCCTTTATAATTATTGCGCAGAAAAAGCGATAATTTCTTCATAAACATGTTCAGGTTTTTCTTCAGGTAGTAAATGCCCTGTGTTTTCGTAAGAAATAAATTTCGAATTCGGTAAATCTTTGTGTAGACGATGACCTACATCTACTGGGACGACGCGATCTTTTTCACCCCAAATGAGTAGTGTAGGTGTTTTGATTTTTTGTAATTCAGTTGAAGATAAGTCACCTTCACGATCTCGTATCATACGAGTCAAAGCAGGGAAGATACGGTTGTCATAAAAAGGAGCGGAGTAACCTTCCTTCATCTCATCATCAATTAAGGAGTGATCATGAACGACATTCATTAAGTTATGAACGATGCCGCGCCGGATAATCCAGTTTTTTACGTATAAATGAAAGAACGGTAAATAAGAAGAGTACAGTAAAGGTAAAGCTGCGCGTGCTAAATAGCTAGAGCTGCATAGTAAAATCGTCTTTGAGATTAATTCAGGGCGTATACGGTTTACATAAAGAGAAATTTGGCCCCCCATAGAATGTCCAACTAATACAATATTTGAGAGAGATAAGTGTTCAATTAAATCGATAATAACCGTTGCTAAATTTTGATAAGAATACTTAAATAGATGAGACTTATCACTTTTTCCGAACGGTGGTAAATCAAGAGCAATTACTGTTCCTTCCTTCGATAGTAAAGGGATAAGACGGCGGTAGCTGAATGAGGAAGATAAAAAGCCGTGAACGAGTACGAAAGTAGGACGTTCTGTTTTATTGTCATGTTCATACAATTCGTAATGAACAGTAGTGCCGCGAGTGGAAAAAGTGAAATAAGGACAAGCATATTCGTGATTCATTTTTTGTCACTCCATTGATTTTTGTTCATATCATCTCCAAGGAAGAAAAAAATATGTTAACAAAAAAAGGCAAGATGACGATGTCATCTTGCCTTTCACTTATTTATTATTATCCGCGAACAATATTTGGCGGAATTTTTCCTTCTAACCCTGCAACTAAATTTTCAGCGGCTGTCATAGCCATTTGCTGCCTAGTTTTTAATGTTGCAGATCCGATGTGTGGTAAAGTAACGACATTTTGTAAGGATAAGAGCGGATTATCTTTTTGAATCGGCTCTTGTGTAAAAGTATCGATGCCTGCTGCAAAGATTTTCTTTTCTGTTAAGGCATGGATTAACGCTTCTTCATCTACTGTTTTTCCTCGAGAAGCATTAATGAAGATTGCCGTTTCCTTCATTAATGAAAATTCCTTTTCTCCGATAAGATGATACGTTTCATCTGTTAATGGAGTAAGAAGAACAATAAAATCGGATTGCTTTAGTAGCGTCTGTAAATCACAATATGTAGCATCGAATTTTTGCTCCGCTTCTTCTTTACGGCGACGGTTATAATATAGAACATCCATATCAAATCCAAATTTTGCTCGTTTTGCAACGGCTTCTCCAATTCGGCCCATGCCGATAATGCCGATTGTACTATGGTGTACATCCAGCCCGAAGTGCTCTTTTCCAATTTCGGCATTCCATTCACCATTTTTTACGTAGGAGTCAAGTTCGCAAACACGGCGACCAGCAGATAACATAAGGGCAAAAACGAGGTCAGCTACTGTATTATCTAGTACGTATGGTGTATTCGTTCCGATGACATTGTGCTTTGCCATCGCTTGCAAATCAAAATTATCGTAACCGACAGAAATGTTGCTTACTACTTTTAAGTTAGGAGCTGCCTCTAATAATTCTTCATTAATAGCAGATCCAAAATTTAATAAACCATCTTTATCTTGTATTTTCTCTAATAGGACATCACGAGGTACTTTCTCATTTTGCTCCCATTTTTCATAATCACAGTGTTCTGATAAATATTTTTCTACAAATGTTGGAACTGGCTCGGCAATATAAACTTTTGGTTTCACGGTTCCATCCCCTTTCGCTTTATCACGCATTTTTCTGCTGATTAAAGTTTCACTTTACCCCGCTTTAACTAGCAGTAAGACTCCCACCTAAAAGACGGTTGAGGCAAAGAAGTGAGGTGGGAGATCAACTGCTCGTAAAAGCCCGATTAATGTGGGCTAATAATCAGCGGGGTAAAGCATTCCGCTGATTAAAGTTTCACTTTATTTTGACATAATTCACTAAAAAAATCTTCTTTTCAAACTGGAAAAGGTATTTGTATAATTTAGACACAAACGAAAAGGAAGGATGATTTATATGGTGACAGAAAAGGAATTAGAATTATTAGCTTGTCTTGAAAAAAGTAGTCGATTATCTGTAGATACATTAGCGAAGCTGTTAAATATAGAAGTAGAAGAAGTAAAGAAAATGGTTAAAAAATTAGAAGCGGAAAAGATTATCGTAGATTATGTAACACATATCGATTGGACGAAGGTGAAAGAACATACAGGTTTAACGGCAATGATTGATGTGAAAGTTACGCCAAAGCACGGCGTTGGGTTCGATGCGGTTGCTGAACAAATTTATCGCTATTCAGAAGTAAAGTCTGTGTATTTAATGTCAGGGACATACGATCTTTCTATTACATTGGAAGGAAAGACAATGGGAGAAGTCGCGATGTTTGTTTCTGAGAAATTAGCAACAATTGAATCTGTCGTTTCTACGACAACGCATTTCATTTTGAAGAAGTATAAGCATGAGGGAATTATTTATGAAAAAAACGATGATGATAAGAGGATTGTGGTGACACCATGAAGCAATTTGAACTATCTAGAGCAGCAGAATCTTTACAACCATCAGGTATTCGAAAGTTTTTCGATTTAGCAGCAAATATGAAAGGTGTTATTTCTCTTGGAGTAGGAGAGCCTGACTTCGTTACACCTTGGAATGTGAGGCAAGCGTGTATCCGTTCTTTAGAACAAGGATATACGTCATATACAGCAAATGCAGGATTATTGGAGCTGCGTCAAGAAATAGCAAAGTATCTAAAAAAACAATTTGTAGTATCTTATGATCCGAACGATGAAATCATTGTTACAGTTGGAGCGAGTCAGGCGTTAGATGTAGCGATGCGTGCCATTATAAATCCTGATGATGAAGTACTCATTATTGAACCGAGTTTCGTTTCTTATGCACCGCTTGTAACATTAGCTGGAGGAGTTCCGGTTCCTGTGGCGACTACTTTAGAAAATGAGTTTAAAGTACAACCGGAACAAATTGAAGCAGCTATTACAGCGAAAACGAAGGCAATTTTGCTTTGTTCACCAAATAATCCAACAGGTGCAATGTTAAATAAATCCGAGCTTGAAGAAATAGCAGAGATTGTTGAAAAGTACAATTTAATCGTATTATCTGATGAAATTTATGCAGAGCTTGTATACGACGAAGTATATACAAGTTTCGCGAGTATTAAAAATATGCGCGAGCATACGATTTTAATTTCAGGATTTTCAAAAGGATTTGCTATGACAGGATGGCGCCTCGGTATGATTGCAGCTCCTGTTCATTTTTCAGAATTAATGCTCAAAATTCACCAATATTCCATGATGTGTGCACCGACGATGTCTCAGTTCGCAGCACTTGAAGCGTTACGCGCGGGGAATGATGAAGTAATTCGGATGAGAGATAGTTATAAGAAACGCCGTAATTTTATGACGACATCTTTCAATGAAATGGGATTAACATGTCATGTGCCGGGCGGAGCATTTTATGTCTTTCCTTCTATTTCTTCAACTGGACTATCTTCGGAGGAATTTGCAGAACAGTTATTATTAGAAGAAAAAGTGGCTGTTGTACCTGGAAGTGTATTTGGTGAAAGTGGTGAAGGGTTTATTCGTTGTTCGTATGCAACGTCGCTTGAACAGCTAATGGAAGCAATGAAGAGAATGGAACGGTTCGTAGAGAATAAAAAAAGGACAAAACACAACACGTTTTGTCCATAAAAGGGGGGGAATACTAGAAAGCCATGTGTTAGTATTCTATCCTAATATTGGAGAATTATACTTACTTAAGGAAATTTTTTCATGAATTTTGAATGCGTTCTGTCATAGTGGTATAATTTACTAATATAAGGTATACGTATCCTGAGTAGTTTTATTTAGGGTACGTACTAACTAATCGGATATTTAACAATAAATCATCTGCTTTGCTATCTACAATTGTAGAGAAAATGGTAAACGTATGGGAGTGTTTCATATGTCAGAACAATATACAACAGGAGTGGTTGTAACAGGGAAAGTGACTGGGATTCAAGATTACGGTGCATTTGTAGCGTTAGATGCAGAAACACAAGGACTTGTGCATATATCTGAAATTACAAATGGATATGTAAAGGATATTCATGACTTTTTAAAAGTCGGCGATACAGTAGAAGTAAAAGTACTTTCAATTGATGAAGAACACAGAAAAATGAGTTTATCGTTAAAAGCGGCGAAAAGAAAACAAGGACGGATTCTTATACCGAATCCATCTGAGAACGGATTTAATACGCTGCGAGAAAAGCTAACAGAATGGATTGAAGAGTCCGAGTTAACAAAGTAAAAGAGGAACGCATATGAGCGTTCCTCTTTTACTTTATCTTATGATATATATTTGCAAATATGATTGCATGCAATCATATTCGTATGTCGGAGGTGAAGTAAAGACATACTGACTAGCGAATCTCGTTCGTTTCTGGGTGAGTGCCAAGATTTTCTGATGGTTTAAAGAGTAAACCAAGATTGATAAGCCCAGAAATACCGACGATGCCGTAAATAATACGTGCAAGAGCTGAGTTTTGTCCACCGAAAATGGCTGCCACTAAGTCAAACTGGAAGAACCCGATTAGTCCCCAGTTCACAGCACCAATTACAGTAAAGACTAATGCGATACGTTGCAGTGTACTCATGAAAAAGCCCCCCCTTAATTGTGAAGCATGAGCAAGTGATGAGTTAATTAACTCTTTTATAGAATGGTGTAGTTATGTTGTTTTTATACATAAAAAATATAAGAAAAAGGATGTATATACATCTATACCGAAAAATGCGAATTTTTATGCAAAAAATGAACTTTTTCTAAAAAATATATATTGGTTACGTTTACAATTGTTGAATCGCTTGATTTACAACTTCAGTTTCGCTAAAGTGAATACAGAAATACATATACATTATTGGAGGGAAAAAGATGAGTACACATGTAACGTTCGACTATTCTAAAGCGTTATCCTTCATCGGTGAACATGAAATCACTTATTTACGTGATGCAGTGAAAGTAACACATCATGCAATCCACGAAAAAACTGGAGCTGGGAACGATTTCCTTGGGTGGGTAGACCTTCCGCTTCAATATGACAAAGAAGAATTTGCTCGCATTCAAAAATGCGCAGAAAAAATTAAAAATGACTCTGACATTTTACTTGTTGTAGGTATCGGTGGTTCTTACTTAGGAGCACGTGCAGCAATCGAAATGTTAAACCATTCTTTCTACAACACACTTTCTAAAGAACAACGTAAAACTCCACAAGTGCTATTTGTTGGACAAAACATTAGCTCCACTTACATGAAAGATTTAATGGACGTATTAGAAGGTAAAGACTTCTCTATTAACGTTATTTCAAAATCAGGTACAACAACAGAGCCTGCACTAGCATTCCGTATTTTCCGTAAGTTATTAGAAGAGAAATATGGAAAAGAAGAAGCTCGCAAACGTATTTATGCAACTACAGATAAAGCACGTGGTGCATTAAAAACATTAGCTGATAATGAAGGTTACGAAACATTCGTTATTCCAGATGATGTTGGAGGCCGTTTCTCTGTATTAACGCCAGTTGGTTTATTACCAATCGCAGTTAGTGGCTTAAATATTGAAGAGATGATGCAAGGTGCAGCTGCTGGTCATGGTGACTTCAGTGCATCAGAACTAGAAGAAAACCCAGCTTACCAATATGCGGTAGTTCGTAATGCGTTATACAATAAAGGAAAAACAATTGAAATGCTTGTTAACTATGAGCCAGCGCTTCAATACTTCGCTGAATGGTGGAAACAGTTATTTGGTGAAAGTGAAGGAAAAGATCAAAAAGGTATTTTCCCATCTTCAGCTAACTTCTCAACTGACTTACACTCATTAGGTCAATATGTTCAAGAAGGTCGTCGTGACTTATTTGAAACAGTTCTGAAAGTAGGGAAATCTACACATGAACTAACAATCGAATCAGAAGAAAACGATTTAGATGGATTAAACTACCTTGCTGGTGAAACTGTAGACTTCGTAAACACAAAAGCATACGAAGGTACATTACTTGCACATAGCGATGGTGGAGTACCAAACTTAATCGTAAATATCCCTGAATTAAATGAGTACACATTCGGTTACCTTGTATACTTCTTCGAAAAAGCATGTGCGATGAGCGGCTACTTATTAGGCGTAAATCCATTTGACCAACCAGGAGTAGAAGCATACAAGAAAAACATGTTTGCTTTACTTGGTAAACCAGGATTTGAAGAGTTAAAAGCAGAATTAGAAGAACGTTTGAAATAATAAAAAGCGACCGGAATCCGGTCGCTTTTTATTATTTCATCGAAAAGTCCATCAGTATATTCAAACTAGAGTGGGTATGCTAAGGAAAAAGTCTAGGAGGGATGGGCTTGATTCCAATTCAATCAAATTTAGAAGGACGTACATATGCGTTATATAAGTTAGAAGAGATAATGAAGCCACTTGGATATAGCATTGGTGGTAATTGGGATTATGATAAAGGATGCTTTGATTATAAGATCGATGAAGAAGATGGCTATCAATTTCTGCGAGTGCCATTTACAGCAGTAGATGGAGAATTAGATGTACCCGGTGTAATAGTTCGTCTTGGAACGCCGTATATTCTTTCGCACGTATATCAGGACGAACTAGATGATCATGTAAATACTTTAACAGCCGGAACGAGCGGAATAGATCAATTTGCTGAGCCGAAAGATCCAGATGGAGATGTGAAAAGAAAATATATCAATATTGGAAAAGTGCTCATGCAGGAACTAGAAAAACATTTTCTTAATGGTGAATAACAATGAGTATGTCACTTTCAATGAGAACAAAGGAATGGACTGGATTAATCATATATTGTTCATCACGCTTTATACCTAGTAAGAGAATGTTTTGCTTTAAAAGAGTATAGCTACAATTTGCAAAAGTTTGTTCAGTGCAGGACGGAGGAAGCTCCATTAGTTGTAATTTATTATCAGAGATTTCATTGTAAAGTGAGAATAGTACGCCTGAAATGGAAGGGAATAAAAGAGAAGCGGTAAATACATAGCTCGTTAATTTATTTCCTTCTATAATTTCTGATGCACCAGCTCTCGTTGCATTTTGTATTTGTTCAGAAGTAAGAAGTTCAGCGATGCAGTGAATGTTTTGGTTGAGCCCTTTTGCAGTTAAAATATTTAAAATGGACTGTGTATCTGCTAAGCTTTCATTTTTTTCTTTATCAGCTGTTATTAATATAGTGTGAGCTGTTGTAATATTAGCCTTTAATAACGTTTGATCATGATGAGGACACCCCTTTATAAATTCTAAATGATGAAATGGTTTTGGAAGTAAAGAAAGTGTTTCATCAATTAAAACGATATCAAGGTTCGGTTGTAAAACGTGCATTTGTTTTACAACGCGCTTTGCCCGTTCATTCCAGCCGACAATAATCATATGACCGTTAGAAGTTGCAGCTTCTTCTCCTTTAATTTTCATATATTGTTTATTAATCATATCAGTGGCGAATAGAACCATATAATAAGAACAAAAACCGGTTCCAAATAAAATAATGCCCATACCGATAAGTTTTCCTATTAGTGTATGAGGAGCAAAGTCACCGTAGCCAACGGTGAAAATGGTAACGATTGACCACCAAATTCCATCAAACCATGTAGTGAAGTGCGATGGTTCTAATCTATGTATAAGAAAGCCGGAAAAAGCGGTAAGAACAATGATAAAACAGATTAAACGAAAAATAATGGAATCACGAAATGTATCTACTAAATTTGGACGGGATTTCAAACTCTTATTCCTCCTTACTTTGCAGGACTACATTCATTGTTACCATTATAGAAAAAAGAAAAACTCTCTAATTGAAAAGAGAGTTTTTTTACGTTACATACTTTCCACTTCAGTTTGTTGAACACTTTCAAGATGCTGGAGGGCGTAGTAAACATCAGCAGTATGTCTTTTTTGATCGATACATAATTTCAAATGCAAATAGTGTGAGCCATTCTCCAATGTTTTGAGCTTCATGTTCTTAACTTTTATATCCATTTCTTTTATTTCTTCAATTACAATTGGGATATTGTCCATATTCCGCACAACAAGTTTTACTGCAATATCACGTTGGCGAAATGATCTTGGTCCTATAAATTTCATTGTTAAAGGTATAAGTTCAACACTAATCATAAGGAAACACATCCCGAAAATCGCTTCTATATAGAATCCGGCCCCAACAGCAATGCCGATACCGGAAGCGCCCCAAATCATAGCGGCAGTCGTTAATCCTGCAATACTATCGTTTCCTCTACGTAAAATAACACCGGCACCTAAAAAACCGATTCCTGATACAATTTGAGCAGCAAGTCGAAGTGGGTCCATATTCATATGATCAGTATGTGGTAAATTGTAAGCCGCTTTAATAGAAACAATCGTCAGGAGGCAACTAATGATAGAAATAACTAAACAAGTTTTTAAACCAAGTGGTTTCCGTTTTAATTCGCGCTCTAAACCGATGGCGAACCCTAAAATAGCCGAGAGACCTAGTTTGATTAATAAATCGGTATAGTCCATATGTATTCCTCCTTGTATGATATGGTATATGAATAAAACATTTATTATAGAAAGAAATGTTTTTGGGTAGAGTGACTTTATATAGAATATATGTAGAAATCTCTTAGAAATGAAAGAGATATTTCGTTTAAGTATATGATATTAAAAAAGAAATGTAGTTAATTTAAAAAAAGTTTTCAAAAGGTGTTGCATTTCATTTTTCAACATGATATATTAATAACCGTCGCTGATGCGGAAACGCAGAAAACGACAAAAAAGAAATTGAAAAACTTAGTTGACATCGAAAAACGAAGATGTTAACATAAGGAAGTCGCAAATGAGCGACCAAGTAGTTCTTTGAAAACTGAACGAAACAAACAACGTGAAACGTCAATTTTTATTTTTAGATGCTAGACAAACTAACTTTATTGGAGAGTTTGAT
>NZ_JBTREW010000020.1:0-98011 GCF_054823925.1 Bacillus sp. F9_6S_D1_P_5
TGTATCGAAGTTGTTCCTCCCTAATTTATAAGACATTCCCCAGTGTCTTGAACAACTTCCATCCCTAATTAAATTGACATAAATTGTCCCCTTCCTTTGACCATCATTTGTGATGGTCTTATTTTTTGTTTACTCTACCGCTTATTTAAAACTTCCTCTCTCTTTCACTCTATGTTCACATAGGGGTCACATCCACCTTTTATAGTATATGTATCGAAGTTGTTCCTCCCTAATTTATAAGACATTCCCCAGTGTCTTGAACAACTTCCATCCCTAATTAAATTGACATAAATTGTCCCCTTCCCTAGACCATCCTATGCGATGGTCTATTTTGTTTTCTAAATAGATTATTTAACTTTTTCTGCTTACTTTAGCAAAGGCAATCTATATTTAAATAGACATTATTATACAAAATATTCAGAAAAAAACTGTCAAAATAGGTAGTTTTTCGGTACAATTAATTTAGAAAGTAATTTCACAAAAATAAGGAGGGGGTTTTATTGAAACAAACAAAAGCAATCTTAATTGCATTATTTCTCGGTTTAGTTGTCGGACTCACTTTAAATTTAGCTGCACCATCCATTTTTGAACCATTAAATCAATATGTGTTCAATCCACTTGGTCAATTGTTTATTCGCCTCATTAAAATGCTAGTTGTTCCTGTTGTATTCATTTCTATCGTACTTGGAGCTGCTGGGCTTGGGGACCCGAAGCAACTTGGAAGAATCGGCTTAAAATCAATTTCATTCTTTCTTGTAACTACAGCCGTTGCCATCTCTATTGCAGTTACATTTGCACTTATTATACAACCAGGATCTGGTGGTAATTTTAAAACCGAAGGGCTTAAATATGAAGGTGCAAAAACCGAAACATCTTTCGTCGATACATTGCTAAATATCGTACCAGATAACCCAGCAAAAGCGATGGCGGATGGAAACATGTTACAAATTATTGCCTTTGCCGTATTAATTGGACTTGGTATAGCTATTTTAGGAAAACGGGTCCAAGGTATTCATTCATTACTTGAACAGGGCAACGAATTAATGATGTATCTTGTTAATCTCGTTATGAAATTAGCTCCAATCGGAACATTTGGGTTGCTTGCTTCATCCGTTGGTAAAATGGGTCTTGCAGGCGTCGCTGCGATGTTCAAGTATATGATTGTCGTTATGCTAGTACTTATTATTCACGGCGTCTTCGTCTATGGCGGATTATTAAAGGTATTAGCAAAAGAAAGCATTGTCCGTTTCTTTAAACATTTCGGACCGGTAATGGCAATTGGATTTAGTACATCTAGCTCTAATGCATCTCTTCCGTTTGCAATGAAAACAGCACAAGAAAAACTTGGCGTTCCAAAAGCGATAAGTTCTTTTGTACAACCACTAGGTGCAACGATTAATATGGATGGTACTGCCATTATGCAAGGCGTAGCAACTGTGTTTATCGCTCAAGTATACGGGGTCGAACTTACTGTGTCCCAATTAGCTGTCGTCGTATTAACTGCTGTACTAGCTAGTATCGGCACTGCGGGTGTACCAGGTGTTGGACTCGTAATGCTGACGATGGTTTTAAATCAAGTAAATCTACCAGTAGAAGGTATTGCCTTAATTATCGGTATTGACCGTATTCTAGATATGTCACGAACAGCTGTAAACATTTCTGGTGATGCAATTTGCGCAATGATTGTTGCAAAATCAGAAGAAAAATATAATACAGATCAATCTGCAGCATCTTAAATCAAAAAAGGAGTGAATTAATTCACTCCTTTTTTGATTTACTTCCTTTTTTCGAACGATATTCTTTTCCTTTATTATCATTACCAGTCTCAAATTCAGAACTAAACTCTTGCTGAAATTGACCTGATTTCGGTGAACCTTGATTTCCGCTCCCTTTACTACCATTACGATTTGTCATATTTCTGCCCCCTTTCTTTACTAGTAGTATGTTACATATTTTCTTTTTTATAATCTTTTACATACGAAAGAAGACCTTCCTCATATAAGGAAAGTCTTCACCTTTTTCGCGTAAACGTTTTCTTACTAATAATGACTTAAATAAGTTTTTTAGAAATAGATATCATTATATTCATTTCTTCTTCTGAAAGCGTAGAAAATCTTTCTTGTAAATATTGTTTTTTCGCACCTTCCATTTTCGCAACTAAATCTTTTCCTTGTTCTGTAATCTCCAAATATACAACTCGTCGATCTGACGTAGAACGTGAACGAGTTACAAAACCTTTATTAATTAATTTTTCTGTAACAGCTGTAATATGACTATTCGACACATTTAACTCATTCGCTACACGTGATACCATTTCTTTATTCGTACGATTCAATATTCTAAGGACGATGAACTCATTCCACGGTATGTAACCACCAAATATTTTTCCGATATCATTACGCAACGTGCGGAACATAGCAAAAACATTTGTCGATAGTTCTTCCATTAATTGCTCTCGATTTTGAGACAACTTTGACAGCCCCTTTTATTTCATTTAGTTAAATAAAAACCTTATTAATAATCTTACATGAAATCTTACTTTTTGTCACCTTATTTCCCTACAATTCGTAGTTTTTTAATATACATTTCATGATACAATAAAGTTGAATTCCCAAAAAAAGGAGTTGTAATAGTGGAGGAAGAAGACAAGTTTTCTAATCTTAATCTAAAAGATAAGACTTTGATTATTGTTTTTGTTATTGTATTTCTCATTATATTTTTTGCATTTATATTTTTTGTATATGTAGGAATCTTTCAAATTACAGGTATAGAATATTCATCCAAAACAGCTCTACTACTCTTTTTTTTACTTATTCTATTATTAGATGGTATTACATATTTTATATTCATTTTCTTTAAAGCGCTCCTACATCCAATGATGGAAAGTATGCCTAATTGGCTCTCAATCGCCCTACTCTCCATCATTGAAATTACGCTAGATTGGTTTGTCATACATACCGCCGACGAATGGATAGAGAGCGTACAACTGTCCAACATAGCTGAATTATGTGTCGTACTATTCTTTTTCCTATTAAATAAATTATTAAGCGACAAGAAAGAGTAAGAATACAAGCTTTTCTATATAAAAATTGGTACAATGAAAATAAATCATACTAAAGAGGTGTTATTTATGAACTTACTACAATGGGCTGATAAAGGTATGTCCTTTGATACATATGTGAATGAAATGAAAGTAAATCAATACGAGCTACTGCATATTTACAATAACTTTTTAATTCCAAATGAGTTACTTCCTGTATTAGAAGAACGTCAAAACGATGGCTGGCGTGTTATCGTATTAACAGCTGATTGGTGTGGTGACGCTCTTTTATGCGTACCTGTTATGAAACGAATTTCTGAAGTTGCAAATATTGAAATGTCACTATTAATTCGCGATGAAAACTTAGAATTAATGGATCAATATTTAACAAATGGAACAGCTCGTGCGATTCCAATCTTTATTTTCATTAATAAAGATGGAAAGGAACAAGCCGTTTGGGGACCACGCGCTCCAAAAGTACAAGAGTTAGTAACTTCAATGCGTGCTACGTTGCCTGAAAAAGAAGATCCAACATTCGAAGAGAAACAGAAAGAAATGTACGCTAATTTCCGAGCTACGTTAGCGGATGATACTTCTCTTTGGGAACATGTAATGGAAAGCATGATGGAAAAAGTAGTAAAATAAAAAAACTGCCGAACTCGGCAGTTTTTTTATTACATAATGAAGAAATAGAATACCGCAGCTAAAATGAAACGGTAGTAAGCAAACGGTGTTAGTTTTACACGAGATAATAATTTTAAGAATGAAACAATTGCAAGCATCGCAACAATGAATGCTGTAATAAATCCTGTTGCAAATAACGGTATATCAGCCGCACTTAATATATCCCAGCTTTTAATTAAATCTAAGCCACTTGCAGCTACCATCATTGGTACTGCTAAAATGAATGTATATTCAGCTGCCGCTGTATGTGACACGCGAGCTAATAACCCACCACTTATTGTAGAACCAGAACGAGAAAATCCTGGCCAAAGCGCTAAACATTGGAACATTCCGATTGTAAATGCTTGCTTATATGTGATTTCATCTAATGTTCTTGCTGTACTTGGTTTTGAAAACTTCTCAGCAACAATCATTAAAATACCACCAGCCACTAAGCTAATGACAACTGGGCCTGGCCCAAATAAAACTTCTTTAATCGCACTATGAAACAATACGCCAAGTACGCCGGCAGGAATCATTCCGATAATAATATGTAATAAATTTAACGATGGTCCTTCTGTTACTTTCCCTATACCTACTAAAGACCATAGACGCTTCCAAAATATAACGACAACTGCTAAAATCGATCCCAATTGAATAACAACTTCGAAAACTTTCGCTCTCTCGTCGTCAAATCCAAGTAAATGACCTGTTAAAATCATATGTCCTGTTGATGATACTGGTAAAAACTCTGTTAAACCTTCAACAGCACCCATGATTATTCCAATTAACCAATCAGCCACGAGTAGTGCCTCCTTAATAACGAATATATAATTTTTCACACCTTATCATAATACCTTATCCCCTTTTAAAGTGCATCTTTTTTTTATTGATTGTACATGTTGTATACGCGTATTTCTTTTCTATTTTTTGATTAAATTGTATGATAGTAAGAGTTTGTTTTTTTTAGCGGAAAGGGGATTTTATGAAAGAAACTAATTCATTCTCACAAAAATTAAAGCAATTTGTATTACTATTTTTCCCGATTTTCGTAACGCAAATGTCATTATTTGCAATGAGTTTTTTCGATACGACAATGTCAGGACATGCAAGCCCTATTGATTTAGCAGGTGTCGCGATTGGAACAAGTATATGGATTCCAGTTAGTACGGGATTAACAGGAATTTTGATGGCCACTACTCCAATTGTTGCACAACTCATTGGATCTAAGAAAAAAGAGGATGTTCCTCACGTTGTTATACAAGCAGTATATTTAGCAATCTGTGCTAGTTTTGTTGTTATCCTTATCGGATTCTTCGCTGTTTCGCCTATTTTAAACGGCATGCGATTAGAAGAACCTGTGGAACGTATTGCAGCACAGTTTTTAAGTATTATTGCAATTGGAATTATTCCTTTATTTACTTACACTGTTTTACGCGGATTTATTGATGCATTAGGAAAAACTCGCACAACGATGATTATTACATTACTATCTTTACCAATTAACGTAGTATTAAATTATGTATTAATTTTCGGTCATTTCGGTTTTCCAAAACTCGGTGGTGTCGGAGCAGCAATTGCTTCTGCCGCAACCTATTGGTGCATTTTAATTATTACCGTTATAATTATTCGTACGAAAGAGCCTTTCGCATCTTTCCATATCTTTAAACAATTATATCGTCCTTCTCTTTCAAGTTGGAAAGAATTCTTGCAACTTGGCGTTCCTATCGGATTTGCTATCTTTTTTGAAACGAGTATTTTCGCTGCGGTAACACTTATGATGAGTAATTTTAGTACGACAACAATTGCAGCCCACCAAGCAGCTATGAACTTCGCTTCCTTGTTATATATGACTCCTTTAAGTTTAGCAATGGCAATGACCATCGCTGTTGGATTCGAAGTTGGAGCAAAGCGATATAATAACGCAAAACAATATGGATTTATCGGGATTGTCTTAGCACTTGCATTCGCGCTATTGTATTCCATTCTTCTTTACTTCTTTGATGATGAAATTGCTTCTATTTATACGACAGATGTACAAGTTCATCATTTAGCAAAAGAATTTCTTATATTTGCGATTTTATTTCAAATTTCAGATGCAATTGCAACGCCTGTACAAGGAGCTCTACGTGGTTATAAAGACGTAAACGTTGCCTTAATTATGACATTAATCGCTTATTGGGTAATCGGTCTCCCTCTCGGTTACATATTAGCAACGTATACGGACTGGGCAGCAAAAGGATACTGGATCGGTCTTATTATCGGTCTAGCATTTGGCGCCATCTTCCTTCTTGTCCGTCTCTTTCAAGTGCAAAGACAATATACAACAGAAAACCACCACTCACGATAGAGGGTGGTTTTCTTTATGCATATTTTTTCTATGAACGTATAACATAATGAAAAAGAAAGGTGGATGTATATGGACGAAAAAGAAAAGAAGCAATCATTCGATGAAGAATTCGCCCCTGAAATTTCACCTGGATATCGGCAAGATGTACATAAGCCACCGAAATATAAAAACACTTCGTTTTTAATGGGTATTACCATCTTTGCTGCTGTATTACTCGTGCTTATCATTTTCGTTTATTTTTGATGGAAGGTGATTTATTATTATGAAGAAACAAAATTCCAATCGTTCAAAAAGAACTGTAAAAACAGAAAAAGGATATGCAGGTGATTCTGTTCTTACTCAGAAACAAGTCGAGCAAGGGAATTTATATATTGCTCAAAAAGAAATTGGTCAACAAAATGAAAACCTTTAGAATCCCTCAAAGAACTGGGGGATTTTTTTATCCCGCTATTTATGATACTGATTCATATTTCACTTTATTGTACATACTGTTTTTGTTCTAACACCTTAAATGTATGATTAACCTTTACAATTTTCATTTCATAATTCAATTTCATTTCGCTTCTCTTACCATTTTCAATACCCGCCACGTACGCTACAGTTTGATAGAGAAAACTTTCATCCGTCACTTCACGTATCTCCTCGTTTGTAAATTTATACTCTAAATCCCGAAAACGATTTGGATAATAATTTTTCATTAATTGTTCATACCCACTATTCACAAATATTTCTTCACCTTTTCGTTTCACATCTTCTTTATCATGAAATTCAAACACTGATAGTTGTTCTGTCACAAAATGTTCTCCTACCTTTTTCATTTCATTATGAGTTAAAGTTTCTATGCTTTTGTTCTTTAATTCCTTATTTAATCCGTACTGATCAATCGGTTTATAGCTAGCAAAAACTTCTCCTTTATATGACCAAAACAGTCCAAAAACGATACATAGAGAAATGATTACTATTCTTTTCTTCGTAATACTCCCACCCTTCTTCATAATGATAGTTATATTTTAACATATAGAAAGAAAATTCTGATATCATAAAGCAGAATAACTTAAATCAGAAACGAGGAACAAGTATGGACTCTTACAAACAATATATAAAAGAAGCTTTGCCTAATCTTTCTATACACTCATATAAACAAAATGAAGAAGGATGGGATAATGTAGCGGTTATTGTAAATGATGAGCTATTGTTTCGTTTCCCGCGAAAACAGGAATATGCAATGCGAATTCCGTTAGAAAAAGAACTATGCACACTCCTCTCTTATTCACTACATGAAATTAAGGTTCCACACTATCACCTATTATATAGAAATGATGCTGATGCGGTTCCACTTTGTAGTTACTACACGCTCATTCATGGTGAACCATTAAAAACAGACACAGTTACCAAGCTTGAGGATAAAGAACTGAAAACTATTATTACACAATTAGCTGCCTTCCTTGCAACTCTACATAGTATTCCTTTAAAACAAGGTACAACGTTAGGGTTCCCTGTTGAAAAAACACTTACCTACTGGAAAGAGCTACAAACTAAGTTAAATCAGTATGTTACTAACAGTCTTACTTCGTTACAGCATTCATCTTTAAATCGGTTATTTGAAAATTTCTTTACATGTATCGATACATCCACTTTTCAAAATACTATTATTCATGCTGACTTTACACATCATCACATTTTATTTGATAAACAAAATAAAACCATTTCAGGTATTATCGATTTTGGTGATGCTCAAATGGGAGATCCCGCCTTTGACTTTGCTGGGCTATATTATGATTTCGGACATGAATTTACTACATCAGTATATGAACAATACAACATGCTTATTTCACACCATGATCCATTACTCATTCACCGTATCACTACCTTTTATCAATACAGCCCTTTACTACATAATATTATTTATAACTTTGAAACAAAGAATGAACTTGAATTCCTAGCAGGTACTAAAAAACTGAAACTAATACTACAGGGATGAGATTATATTCTCTCCCTATACTCTCTCTCCTCATACATCATTAACTTTTTATCCATTTCAACAATGACTTTATACAGTTGAAATGCTTGTAAAATTTGTAGTTGAATCCCAAAAGGAGCATTCTGTTCTTTTAACCATTGAAATACTTTCATTTCATCTTTCATTGATTGTTCCTCCCTTAATTAAAATCTGCTACAAATATACGGTAAATGATGAAAAGCTTTTCATGTCAATAACAAAAAAGGATGCAACATTGCATCCTTTAATGTACGATATTTTTCTTCTGCTTCGCTTCTTTCTGTACTTCTTCCCTTTGGCATTCACTACGAAACGCACAACTTATACACTCAGAACGAAAATGACGCTCTGTATAATGCTCAGGCTGTTGCAACATTTCTTTCATTCTAGATAAATCAGCCATTCCAGTTATAATATCTTCCTGTTTCGGAATGTACTCATACTTAGTTCCTTCTATTAAATTAATTACTTCAATTTTCCCTGGAAGAATGCCGAAAGCTTTATAACTAAATACTGTCATTAACTTTTGACAAAGAGCAAGCATTTCCTCATCCGCATCGACAACATACTTTTTAATTACAAACGACTCAGTACTCCACTCACCAACTTCTAATGTCAATGACATGTGGACACCTAGCTCTTCCATATATGTTTGAAATTTTTCATATAAAAATAACGGCGGTGTCTGACTATCATCTCTTTCAACAAACTGTAATAAGTGATCTGTTAGCTTCGCTAACACAATATAATACTCCGCCTTCGAAGCAAACATATTAACCCTTACTTTTTTCCAATACTTTTCTATTAATATTAAAAGTACAATTTTCGTTTGTTGGCCCGCAGGTAGCGTGTAATATTCGTTAATAATTCGATTCACAATCATTTGTGCGATTTGTTGCCATTCAAACGAAGAAGGTTCTCTTCTTTTTATATGACGAAAATAAAATTTATGCGGACAACGCATAAAATCATACAAATGATAATCTGTCATCGTTTTGATTGCGATTTTCTCATGCACTTGCTCTTCATCTCCCTTCTGCCATTAAGAAAGGTGTTTTACAAATTCAGCTCCAAACTGTAAACATTTTTCTACATCTTCATCTTCTGGCGTTAATTCTACTTTTAGTCCTTCTAACACAACTGCAGCTCCGCGTTCTTGTAGCTTTTCTATTAAAATGTCAACCGCCACACCGTACTTCGGATAAGCCGAATCACATGATCCGAAGACTGCCGCTTTTTTCCCAGTTAAATCAATAGAATCCATTGCTTCATAAAAATCTAAGAAATCATCAGGAAGGTCACCGTCTCCCCAAGTGTATGCACCTAAAATAATTCCATCATACTGTTCTAATATAGAAGCTTCTGGTGAATCCATAATATCAATAACTTCAATTTCATTTTCTGTTTCACGAATTGCACCGGCAATATGGTCAGCCATTTCCTCTGTATTTCCACTCATACTTGCAAAAATCATTACTAACTTACTCAACTGAACCTCTCCCTTTACTTTGTATCTCTTTTTCTGTCTGAATGCTCTTCTTCTCATCTACATATTCTGAACGAATTACATTTCGTTGCCATTCCATATGCTGATCAACTTCTTTATTTTTATCTTTTAATCCCCTCCGCAGAAGGTGAAATTTTTTTCTCATTAACATGTCGCATCCATCCTATTGATAATAATTATCAATTTCAACTACTTTTAGATTAATTGACATTGATTATCAATGTCAACAACTATTTTAAAAAAAATGATTAAAAGGTACAAGCTTGTCCGTTAGCTATTCATATACTATAAATGAGCATAGTTCTTTCTCAGCCCTCTCTGACGGAAAGAAATAAAAGCAACTGCGATAGAGCGCAGTTGCCTTTTTTTATACTTTTTTATGATTTTAGTAGTCTTATCGCTGTCTCTAGAAATAATTCCACTCCATAAATTAAAGCTGATTCATCCACATCAAACTTTGGATGATGATGCGGGTAGCAAGTATCTATCGTTTCATTACCTGTTCCTAATTTAATGAAACAACCAGGTGCTTTTCTTAAATATGCTGAAAAATCTTCTCCTCCCATAGAAGGTTCCAGCTTCACAACACGCTCATTCCCAAACAAATGTAGTGCACTTTCTTCTACTACTTTCGTAATATATTCATCATTAATAACCGGATCATATCCATATCGATATGAATATGTATACTCCCCTCCATGTGCTTTTGTAATTCCTTTCACGATTTTCTCAATTTTCTCTTCTGCTTCCACCCTTAATGCTTGATTAAATGAACGAACAGTTCCCATTAAAGTTGCTGCACTAGGAATAATATTATCAGCCATTCCCCCATGAAACTGCGTAACTGAAACGACTCTTTGCATGAAAGCACTTGTATTTCTTGATACGATATGTTGTAGATTTGTAATAATCTGCGCTCCGATTGCAATAGGATCTATCGTTTCTTCTGGCCTCGCTGCATGCCCTCCTTTCCCTTGAATTTCAACTGTAAATACGTCTGGTGCCGCCATCATCGGCCCATATGCAATTCCAATCTTCCCGCTCTCAAGTCCTGACATAACATGTAAACCAATTACATAATCAACACCATCCATCACGCCTGCCTCAACCATTTCTTGTCCGCCGCCAGGATATACCTCTTCTGC
The DNA here is from genome assembly GCF_054823925.1 of Bacillus sp. F9_6S_D1_P_5. Lineage (NCBI taxonomy): Bacteria > Bacillati > Bacillota > Bacilli > Caryophanales > Bacillaceae > Bacillus > Bacillus sp. F9_6S_D1_P_5. Next base: position 10,705 of record NZ_JBTREW010000020.1, read on the forward strand.
ATGCTGAAAAAATAGACGAATCTCACCTGCAAAATCTTCCTTTATATTTGATAGTACTTCTGCTGTACTTAACAAAATAGCGGCGTGAGCATCATGTCCACATGCATGCATCACTCCCTTATTCGCAGACGTATAAGATTTCCTTGTCTCCTCTTGAATTGGCAAAGCATCTATATCAGCCCGAATCGCAACTACTTTCCCTTGTTCCGTTCCTCTTTTAATTGCTAGTACACTATACTTCGTCGGTCTCGTTACTTCAAAAGAAGAAAATGAGCACAATGTATCATATATAAATTGCGAAGTTTCTTTTTCATGAAATGATAATTCCGGATGTTTATGAAAATACCGTCTCCATTTAATAATGTTTTCTTCTGAAATAAAATCCTTCCACATCCTCTTCATCAGAAATTCCTCCTTTTACGAAACTTTAACAATCCATACATGAACTATGAAAAGCTCAAAAATTCAAACAAATATTACATTCCTATCCATTCTCCCAGACCACTTTTATACATTCACACAATCCACTTTCTATTTACATATCAAACCCATTACAAATTGGTGCTGAATGTAATATAATTGCTAAGTTAGGGATTTTCTTTTTTAGTATTTAGTGCTAATATCAGAAAAGAGCCTTTTGACTTATTTTTACCTAAAATGTGGAATTTTGTTTTTTTCACAATAATGTAGGACATGATACCTACAAAGAGCTATTATTTCATTAAGAGAGGGAAAGACATGGAAAGATTAAAAGAGATATGGTCTCGACCACTCACACAATGGGTTGCAAAGACGGTTTATTACCTTGCAATTTTATTTGCATTACTTTGGTTGTATGGATTCCATGATACAAACACAAGTACATTTATTTACAATGAATTCTAGGGTGGGAACGTTATGAAGTTATTAGAACAAATTGAAAAGTGGGCTATTGAAACGCCTGATCAAACTGCTTTTGTTTGGCGAGATGCGAAAATTACGTACAAACAATTAAAGGAAGATTCTGATGCGTTAGCACATTGGATTTCTTCTGCGTATCCAGATGATCGTTCACCAATTATGGTGTATGGCCATATGCAACCTGAAATGATTATTAACTTTTTAGGATGTGTAAAAGCTGGACATGCTTATATTCCTGTAGATTTATCTATCCCAGTTGATCGTGTACAACGTATCGCTGAAAATTCTGGTGCGAAACTACTTTTATCAGGAACTGAAGTAACTGTAACTGATTTACCAGTTCGCATTGTAAGTGAAGACAACTTAAAAGATATTTTCTTTACTCATAAAGGGAACACTCCAAATCCTGAACATGCGGTAAAAGGTGATGAGAACTTCTACATTATTTACACATCAGGAAGCACAGGTAATCCGAAAGGGGTTCAGATTACTTATAACTGCCTTGTAAGCTTTACAAAATGGGCTGTAGAAGATTTCAACTTACAAACAGGGCAAGTATTCTTAAATCAAGCACCTTTCTCATTCGATTTATCTGTCATGGATATTTACCCATCATTAGTAACAGGTGGTACACTTTGGGCAATCGATAAAGATATGATTGCACGTCCAAAAGACTTGTTTGCTTCTTTAGAGCAATCGGATATACAAGTATGGACTTCAACACCATCTTTCGCAGAGATGTGTTTAATGGAAGCATCTTTCTCTGAGAGTATGCTACCGAACATGAAAACATTCTTATTCTGCGGTGAAGTGTTACCAAATGAAGTAGCTAGAAAATTAATTGAGCGTTTCCCGAGAGCAACAATTATGAATACGTACGGTCCAACAGAAGCTACTGTCGCTGTAACAGGTATTCACGTTACAGAAGAAGTGCTTGATCAATACAAATCACTTCCAGTTGGTTACTGTAAATCAGACTGCCGCCTTCTTATTATGAAAGAAGATGGCACGATCGCACCTGATGGTGAAAAAGGTGAAATCGTAATTGTCGGTCCAAGCGTAAGCGTTGGATATTTAGGAAGCCCTGAATTAACAGAAAAAGCATTTACTATGATTGACGGTGAGCGCGCCTATAAAACAGGCGATGCTGGCTATGTTGAAAATGGTCTTCTATTCTATAATGGTCGTCTTGATTTCCAAATTAAGCTGCATGGTTATCGAATGGAATTAGAAGAAATTGAGCATCACCTTCGTGCGTGTTCTTACGTAGAAGGAGCAGTTATCGTTCCAATTAAAAAAGGTGAGAAATACGATTATTTATTAGCGGTTGTTGTTCCTGGCGAACATTCATTTGAAAAAGAATTCAAATTAACATCTGCAATTAAAAAAGAACTCAATGAGCGATTACCAAACTACATGATTCCTCGTAAATTCATGTATCAATCTTCTATTCCAATGACACCAAATGGAAAGGTAGATCGCAAAAAATTATTGAGTGAGGTTACAGCATGACCGCATATGGATCATTTTATTTTTTCGCTATAGTGGGCATTTTATTAATACCTACTATCATAGCTGGATTAAAAGGTAAAATGTTGCGTAAATATAATGCCGTATTAACATTAGTCATGATTGCTATTATCTTCTCTGATAAACCGAAGCAAGCGATTATGTTAGCCGCATTTATTATTTGGCAATATGCCCTAATTAAAGGCTATTTAATTTTAAGAAAACAAAATAATAGTACATTCATGTTTTGCATAGCTGTTATTTTATCGATTTTGCCACTTATTTTGGCAAAAATCGCACCATTTGTACCTGAATTACATTTTATTGTTTTCGCAGGTATGTCTTACGTAACATTTAGAGCTGTACAAATGGTCTTTGAAGTTCGTGATAATTTAATTAAAGAACTTTCCTTCTTTAATTTCTGGGAGTTTGTTTTATTCTTCCCTGCGATTTCAAGTGGACCTATTGATCGTTACCGTAGATTCCAAAAAGATATTCAAAAGCCGCCTAGCGCTGAAGAATATCAAAAGTTACTATATACAGGGCTTAACCGTATTTTCCAAGGTTTCCTGTACAAATTTATAATTGCGCACTTGATAACAACATATCTTGTAAAGGCCGTATTCGCCAATCAAGATACACTTTTATCTAATGCGATTTTTATGTACGCTACTAGTATGCAGTTATTCTTTGACTTTGCAGGTTATAGTGCGTTCGTAATTGGTATCAGTTACATGATGGGAATTAAAACTCCAGAAAACTTTAATAAGCCATTCCTTAGTCGTAACATTAAAGACTTCTGGAACCGCTGGCACATGAGTTTATCATTCTGGTTCCGTGATTTTATCTACATGCGTTTCGTCTTTTTTGCAACGAAGAAAAAGTTAATTAAGAACCGTTACACAATTTCGTATATCGGTGCATTTTTAAACTTCTTCATTATGGGAATTTGGCACATCCAAGGAAGCGCTGTTGCACAATATGTTATTTATGGTCTCTATCATGCCGCACTGTTCATTTTATTCGACATTTTCGAACGAAAAAACAAGAAGCATAAGTTTTGGCCAAACAATAAATTTACACACGTCCTTGCGATTGTAATTACGTTCCACGTTGTATGTTTCGGTTTCCTAATTTTCTCTGGACACCTTAACAGATACTTTTAATGCACCCTTCTTATAACTAGTAAGAAGTTGCACATATAATATATTTCGGATATAAAGGAGATTTTAAAAATGGCAGAATTCAAAGAGCAAGTATTAGATATTTTAGAAGAAGTATGTGAAAACGATATTGTGAAAGAAAACTTAGATGTTCAATTATTTGAAGAAGGTATTCTTGATTCTTTCGCTGTAGTATCTTTATTAGTTGAATTCCAAGAGCGTTTAGATATTGAAGTTTCTATTTCTGATTTTGACCGTGACGAGTGGGCTACTCCAAACATGGTTATTAAGAAGTTGGAAGAAATCCGATGAACAAAGCAAAATTTGGTCCGATGCTTTTAGCATTGGCCCTTTTTGCTGTATTCTTACTTATTCCAACGCGCTTCCTACTTCCACTTTTAAGTGATGAAAAAGTAGAACAAGCTGCCACTTCTTTAAAAGAAGAAAAAATTCAAAGTATGATTTTACAGCAAAAGATGTTAGCAGACTCAAAATACCTTCCGATGTATGGATCATCGGAATTCGCACGTATGGATGCTTACCATCCATCAAATTATTTCAAAGTAAAGCCTGAAGGATTCACACCATTCCTACTTGGACGCGGTGGAACACAAGACCTTGTACATGTATTAAACTTTGCATCTACAATGGATCAATTGAAGGATAAGAAAATGGTATTCGTTCTTTCCCCGCAATGGTTTGTGCCACAAGGTATTGATGAAACACACTTTGCACCTAACTTTTCAAAACAGCAAGGTTACCACTTCATTTTCAACGATGATGTAAAACCTGAAATGAAAAAGCAAATTGCAAAGCGTTTATTAAACTTTGAGATTGTTAAGAAAGAAACTTTATTTAAAATTTCGCTTGAAGGTATCGTTTACGATGATACAAAGCATAAAGTAAAAGCACTTGCAGCTAAACCTTTCGCTTATATTTATCGTAACATTTTAGATCGCAAAGATTTATTTACAGCAATGTTTGATATTAAACCGCATAAAGAAAAACTTGACCCTTCATTAAAACAAATGAACTGGGATGAAACTCGTAAACATGCAGATCAAACAGGTGCAGCAGAATCTGGATCTAATGAATATGGTATCGAAGATGGTTACTTCAACAGCAAAATCAAGAAGAAATTAAAGCAACGTGAAGGCTACTTAAAAAATGATGCTTATGATCAATCGCCAGAATATGAAGATTTACAAATTGTACTTGATTTATTAAAACAATCTGGTGCAAAACCGCTCTTCATTTCTGTTCCTGTAAAAGGTCCTTGGTACGATTACGCTGGCTTCCCGAAAGAACGCCGCGAATTGTACTATAAAAAAGTTCATGAGCAAATTGAGAAAGCTGGCTATCCAATTGCCGACTTCTCAAATCATGAGTATGATAAATACTTCTTAAAAGATCATATGCACTTAGGTTGGAAAGGCTGGGTTTATATCGATGAGGCCGTCCAACAATTTTATAAAGCAAACTAATGAAAAGACCGCTTGAATTATTCAAGTGGTCTTTTTCTATATACATTTTGCAATTGTTCGATTACGTTATCTGCTTCTTTCATCACTCGCTCCACAACATGCTGAGCTGATTCTATTCGTGCTAATGATGACGCTTGCCCTGCCCAAAGCGACATGTATTCTCCTTTATTTTGTTTTGCTGCTTCTTGGCGTATTTTAGAGGTTAATACATTTTGCACTGGATACATCGGAAGCCCTTCTTCTTTCCCTTCATGTCTCTCTATAAATTCATTACGAATACCCCGTGCATATTTCCCGGAAAACGCACGGGTCACAGTTGTACTCGTATCTGTACTACGTAAAACTGCTTCTTTATACACATCATGCGTAATACTTTCTTCACTCGTTAAAAAGGCTGATCCCATTTGAACAGCTTCTGCCCCCAGTGTAAATGCCGCAACAAGCCCTTGTCCGTTCATTACACCACCTGCTGCAACAATTGGGATATGCGGGACTGCTGCTACTAACTGCGGAATTAATGCAAACGTCCCAATCATAGCGTCCTGTTCTTTCCCAATAAACGTTCCTCTATGCCCTCCTGCCTCACTACCTTGACCGACAATAATGTCTACTCCTAATTCAGCAAGTACTTTCGCCTCTGCCACATGAGTAGCTGTTCCAATGACTTTTATTCCTCTTCTTTTTAAGTCATCTATTTCTTCTTTTTCTAACGTTTGAAATGCAAAGCTAACGGCTGGCACGTTTTCTTCTACTAACACTTGTAATTGTTCTTTATAACTTTTCGGAAGCTTTAACTGCTCTTCTTCCTCTATACCGAATTCTCTATTCACTCCGCTAAGTAATCCTTTTGCCAAGGTTACCTTCTCTTCTTCTATCTGTATCTCTTTCGTTAACAGTAAGTTAACACCGAAAGGCTTATCCGTTCGTTCCCTTATTTTATAAATCGCCTCACGAATTTGTTCAGGGCTCATATAGCCTGCTCCAAGCGTTCCTAATCCTCCGCTATTACTTACAGCTGCAACAAGTTCTGGCGTCGTAATCGCACCTGCCATACCTGCTTGAATGATTGGATACTTAATTTGTAATATATCTAACACTCGACTTGTAAACATTATTTCTCCTCCTATTCCCCTTATATCTTCTTTATTTGACAAACTTTCCCCTTCTTTTACAAGGGTTGAATTTCCTATGAAGCGAATATATTGAAAGTGAAGGAGGCTGAAAACAATGATATATCCAAATGCGTTACAACAAGGTGATACAGTAATGATTATTGCACCGTCTGGCCCACCAACAATTGAAAATGTATTAAAAGGTGTAAACGTACTACAAGAAATGGGGTTATCTGTAGTAATCGGGAAGAGTGTTTATGAGAAATATGGATATTTAGCTGGAAGTGATCAAGTTCGTCTCGATGATATACATGAAGCTTTTTCAAATCATGAAATAAAGGCCATTTTCTGTGCACGAGGTGGTTACGGAAGTGCCCGTCTCCTCCCTCACATTCAATATGAAATCATTCGGCAAAATCCAAAAATCTTTTGGGGATATAGCGATATTACAGCTTTACATACTGCCTTTTCACGTTATGCAAAGCTCGTTACTTTTCATGGCCCAATGGTGGAAGAGTTAGGAAAAGGGGTAGATTCTCTTTCTTTATCTTCTTTCAATCAACTATTCCATCCGTATTCCACCATCTTATCTGCTTCAGAATGTATCGTCCCTACCTCTTCCTGTACCGTTACAGGCACATTGGTGGGAGGGAATTTAACTGTATTAACGAGTATAATTGGCTCATCCTATGAGCTAAATACGGCTAATAAACTTTTGCTCCTTGAAGACATTGGGGAAGAACCGTATCGCATTGACCGTATGTTAAATCAGCTATTTTTATCTGGAAAATTCAATGAGTGTAGTGGTGTTATTTTTACAAGTTGTCACGACTGTACTCCTTCTAAACCATCTCAATCATTACAAACAATACTATATGAATATTTCGCACCACATCATATACCTGTTCTATTCAGTTTACCGATCGGTCATATAAGCCCAAACATCGGGATTCCTCTTGGAACCACAGCGACAATAAATACAAATAATAAAACACTCTCTATTTCCTCTGGCATAGCCACTCCGTTTTCAAATTAAAAAGGAAAAGCGATTCCGCTTTTCCTTTTATTTATAATAATTAAAAATTCGTCCAGATGCGATATCTGCAATTTCTTCTGGAATAAATGTTTTACTTATATCAGTTCCAACATTTAATACTGCTGTAGCATCTTTCTCAATGCTACCAAATAACTCTTTCCCACGTATCGTAATAAGGGGCGTTCCTTCTGGCAACACATCTTTTACAAATTCCATTTGTGTAAAGAACGGAACAATCCATCTATCCTCTCCTTGGAAATGACGCAAACGAAGTATCCCTTCTGTTGCCCCGTCCTCTGCTTCTAGTGAACCAGCAACATAAAACTCAGTAGATAAGAGCAATTCATAAAATTCCTTTTGCTTCTGTTTATCGTTCCCTGCTACAACAAGTACTTCTTCTATTCTCTTTACCGGAATTTGCTCCATATGATGCCACCCCTATTTCAAAATGATTGTACTTAGATTATACGAAATATTCTCATTTTTTTCTACATAATTCGCAATTATTTTCTTAAAATAATTTTAATAGTTCTTTTGTCGTCACAATCGTTGCAAACTCTTCATGCAAATTTACAAGTGTCATATTGTGAATATCTTCTGCACTATACTCTTTACCATCTAGACCTTTACGGTTAAAAGTAGCCGTTGCATCACTCACTACATACGTTGTAAATCCTAAATTCCCTGCCATTCGTGTCGTAGTCTCCACACAATGATTTGTCGTTAATCCTACAACCACTACTGCATTACATTTGTTCTCTCTTAATTGTTCTTCTAAATTTGTCCCAATGAATGCGCTGTTAACGGATTTCTGAATAACCACTTCACCTGATAGTGGTTGCACCCCTTCTTTAAAGTTGACTGTTTCCACTCCCTCATAAAACATCGACTGCGCATTTTCTTTATTTACATGTTGAATATGAAAAACTGGTCGCTTCCTTTTTCTCCATTCTTCTAATAATATTCTCATGTTTTCTTCAGCAAAAAGATTATTTCTCTGGCCCCAATATGGTAACTGAAACGCCTTTTGTACATCAATTATAATAAGTGCTATTTGATTCATCATCATTTTCTCCTTTATTCGGCTGTAATTGGAACAGAAAACCAAGTTGTTGTGACGCAGTAATAAAACAAATATAAACGCAAAGCTCTACAATTTCTTTTTCCGTCCAGTATTGTTTCAACACACGAAACATATTGTCATCTATCGCTTGTTTATCATGAACAAACGTATGTGCAAAAGTAACGGCTACACTTATTTCTTCTACTTTTTGCATATCATCAGGCCTTCCCTTTGCCATACAGTACGGACATTCATTCCCGTAAGCTAATGTTCTTCTTACTTGCTCCTTCAACTCTGCCGAGAGAGTTCCTTTACTATACAGTGTACTCTCTACCATACTCCATGAATGTAATAACTCTGGAGTATGCCCTAATAACTTTTGAAACTTTGTATCTCCCATATTTGATAATGAAATTCTCTCCATCATTTCCCCTCCTATTTCCTTCTGTTTTATTGTAAAATAAATAAAGTTCACTTTACATTTCATATGAATCTTAATTTATATTTTCACTTTACAAAAATCATTATTTTACTGGAGGTATATTTACAAATGCAACTAGACCGTGTTGATCGAAAAATTTTAAATGAATTATATAATGATAGTCGCCTGTCCATGCGTGAATTGGCGAAACGAGTAAACTTATCTGCTCCATCTACTGCAGAACGTGTTCGTAAACTAGAAAGTGAAGGCGTAATTCAAAAGTACACAATCGATATCGATTATAAAAAAGCAGGACTTGTTTTAGATTGTATTTTAGAAATCACTTTAAAAAATGGTGATACGACACGTATGCAACAGTTTATTCAGTCTTATCCATCTGCAAGTTTTTGTTACCGAGTAACAGGAAGCTTATGCTACATTGTAAAAATTTCTGTCCCTTCACTCGTTGAACTTGAAGAATTTATCAATGATGTTTCCTCATATGCAACGACTGTTTCTCATATCGTATTATCAGAAGTATCTCTTACTCCTGATATCGAACATATCTTCCCAGAAGATTAATTAATTTTTATTCATAAAATATAAAAAAACCCCTTACAATAAGAATAAAAATAATATATTATGTATTAAAATACATAAAGTTCGAGAAAGGGGCTTTACATTGAAAATCTGGTTTTATGAAAAAACGGCACAATTAGATGACTTACTTGGTATTTGGGATAACGTTCCGACTATCCCTCGAATTGGTGAAAAAGTTGAAATTTTAAAAACAGTCCGCACTGTTACAGATATTAAATATGTAAAGAACGGTAATAATTTTCGTGTAGAAATTATTACAAATTAAAAAGTAGCTCTTAAGGAGCTACTTTTTAATTATCTATCAGGCGCTTTCTTTATAACGATTTTATCTTCTTCTACAGATACTGTTACATAATCATTTTCTTCTAATCGCAGCTTATTTACAGCCTCATCTGGTAGCTCTACAGCCATCAGTCTATCTGTTACGATCACTTGACTATACACTTCATTTTCTTGTAATGCACTCACTACTTTTTCCTCATTTATAAAACGCACTGGTGGCACACCCACTTCTTTTACCATGCGCCATTGTTTCCAAACATAAGGAATTAACCAAAGTAACCCAACAACTGTAAGACCGATACCGATCCATAAATTACTTTGCGCTTGTAATTCAGAAATTGAAATGGCGCTACTCTCTTCTCCACCGACAAATTGCATACTTGTTGCAATGAAATTATTTAGAGCGTGTACAGCGATATTCGTCCATATATTTTTCGTCTTTATGTATAAAAGACACATTACAACACCAAACATGAACGCACCAATAACATCAAAATGTCCTAGACCAAAAATCAGTGAAGATATGATTACAGCTTTTTTAATCCCCCATTTATGAGTCATTCGCTGTAAAAAGAACCCTCTAAAAATAACCTCTTCCATAATAGGTGCTAACACACATGCCGAAATGAAAGTAAATATCGTCATATATACGTTACTCGTGTTAATAACATTTCCGTCTTCTAACATAGTAACTAAGAAATTCGGTAATGTGTGTGCTAATATGTAAAATTGAATATGAGATATACCAACTGAAAAAATCATTCCCATTATCGTTGCTAATACAATTAATCCCCACGGTAAACGTCCTGGTTTATCAAAAAAACTATTGAATACAACATTATTTTTATTTGTTTTTACGTATAACCAAAATAACGGAAATACAAAAAATATAGTTATTTGTGAAATAACCTCCATCGTATTCTCAGAAACATTTGCTAGACTTAATGGGATCATCGTAAGGAACAATCCTATAATCATCCATCCAAAAAAGCTGCGTAGTCTTATGCGTGAAAATGCATAGTGCATATAGAACACCTCCAAAGATAGTAAAAATAAATGGTGTGATAATTAAATTATAATATGAATATAGTTGAAATTCTTCCTATTTTTCTCAAACACTTTCAGACAACATAAATAGTAATTTATTTTACACTTTTCTTTCAGGCGAAATATACGAGAAAGTTATGTAATAAAAATCCCCGTTTTTATAAGCGGGGATTTCTTTTATTATAATACGTCACGTTTTTGGAATAATGCACTTGATGCTACAAGTAATACAACAAAGTATGCAGCTACAAGTAATAAGGAAGTTGTAAATGTAAACTCTGTAAATGTCGGTTCCGTTCCGCCGCTTACTAGTTTATTGCTATCGTACACACTTAAATTTAAATGGAAAAACACTACAAATTTAGCTACACCTTTTGCAAACATCATCAGTACCATATTAATTGGTCCTTGTAAAAAGAAGAGGAACATCGTAATAATTAATGGTAATACAGACTTTCTAAATACGTTTGCTAAGAAAAATGCAAGCGTCGCAAAGAAGAACGGTGAAAGTACTTGATATAAAGTAGATTTCATTACGATTCCTATCGTTAATTCTGTTTTACTACCATCCATTACAATTCCGCCGATCATCATTGAAATGATCGTGTTAGCAAATATGATAAATACTATAGTAAGTAATACTGTAATATATTTAGAGAATAAAACGGTAATTCTTTTTCTTGGACGGATTAATAATTGCTTAATTGTACCTTTTTGGAACTCATCAGTAATCATACGAGAAGCAATCGTAATGCCAAAAATTGTTGCAAACAAAGTAATTAAACCAATCTCTGAACTTGCAAAATCTAAATATGATCCTTTAAACTCGCTTCCGTCTCCCCATTTCAGCATCGCTAAAACTCCCAAAATCTCCAATACTGCAATAACCCCAATTAAAATATACATACCTTTTTTCGCATGTAACTTTAAAAATTCATTTTGAATTAATTTAAACATTACGCTTTCACTCCCCCTGTAATCGCTAAGAACTCATCCTCTAACGTTTTATTTTGAACAGTAACTCCGTATATAAGCACATCGTCATTCACAAGTCTTTTTACAAGTTTTGGAATTTCTTCTTTCGTTACAGATACTGCAATTACATTTCCTTGCGACTTACCTTTAATGATCTCATTTGCTTTCTGTACTTGATCTACTTCAAACGCTACGACGACTGTCTCATCATGTTTCGCTTGTTCATGTAAGTTGTACTCTTGTACAAACTCACCTTGCTTAATAATAACGACGCGATCACACATAAGTTCAATTTCACTTAATAAGTGACTTGATACGATTACAGCAATATTCTCTTCTTTCGCTAAACGTTGTAAATAATCACGAATTTGGCGAATACCAGCTGGATCTAATCCATTTGTCGGCTCATCTAAAATTAAAATTTTCGGCTGATGAAGTAATGCCTGTGCAATTCCTAAACGTTGTTTCATACCAAGTGAATATGTTTTCACTTTTTTATGAATCGCATGCTCTAACTCAACAAGCTTTACAATTTCAGCAATGCGCTCTTTACTAATTGGTGTAATTGCCATGTTCGCAAAATGCTTTAAGTTTTGCATTCCTGTCATATAATCATATAGTTCAGGATTTTCTACGATCGCTCCAATTTGCTCTAGTGCCTTTTCACGCTCCGTGCGAATACTATGACCACAAATTGTAATGTCGCCCTCTGTCATTGATATAAGGCCTGTCATCATACGAATTGTCGTCGTTTTACCGCTACCGTTCGGTCCAAGGAACCCGTACACTTCCCCTTCACGAACTTCAAATGATAAACCACGGATAATTTCCGTTCCACCAATCTTTTTTCGAACATTCTCTAACTTTACTACTACATTTCCCAATGTTGATTCCTCCTTTAGACTTCTAGTTTTTTATCGATAATATAAGAAATTACATATACTATGAGGACACTAACAATTACCATAAAACTTATATTAAAAATGTTAAATCCATTTTCTTGAAACATATCAATAAACAGACCTTTCCCTTCACTACGATATTCGACCCTTCGCAATCCTTGGAAAGCTGGAGCTAATCTCCCTAGCAGTGTTGTCACTAAAGTAATCACTGTACTTACTATTAGAAGAATAATTACAATCAGTATATTTTGTATTTTTTTCTTCTTTGTAAACCATTTAGCAAGAGTAACTACTAATAAAATTTGTAACACCGCAAATAAAAATTCAAATAAATCACTCATTGCATATATTAAATTGTTTATTATACCTGTTTGCATCATCTCTTGTGCATCTCTATATACATACGTCGTAGGAAATGCTAATACATAACCTACATAGAAAAGAATTCCACATATTCCATACCATATAGCCATTACAATAAAAAAGAAGATAAGTATAGAAAAAACATATTGCTTCCCAGATATTGCTGTAACCCGCAACAATGGATTTGTTAGTAATCGCGAACACGACTTCATCGTTTGTAAAAACATATACAAAACATAAAATAGGAAGATCATAATAATGAATCCAAATATCGCCTCTTGTTTAATTAAAGCTGCCTCACTCTTTTTTACAATCATTTGTGAAAATAAAACTGCTTCAATTAACACAAAGATTAAAAAAGTAACAATATATTTTTTCTTATTCACATTCCATAAATAAGAAAGTAACGGTTTCACTTACTAAACACCTCCTTAAACACATCTGTAACAGCTTTTCCTCGCTGGAAGCGTAACTCTTCTACATTTTCATACAATACAATTTCTCCATCTTTTAAAAAGATTACTTCATCAAAAATATTTTCAACTTCATCTATTAAGTGAGTCGAGATTAATATCGTACAATCTTCTCGATAAAATTGTAGAATGAGATTCAATACGTGCTCTCTAGAAACGAGATCAATTCCACCAAGCGGTTCATCTAGTACGTATAACTTCGCTTTTCTCGAAAATGTTAAAATAATTTGTAGTTTTTCAACCATACCTTTTGATAAAGCTGTAATTTTTTCTTCTAACGGTATTTTAAATTCCGCAATCGTATCTACCGCTTTTTGAATGTCAAAGTCTTTATAAAAATCTCGATAGAAAAATAAAGAGTCTTTTACCGTCATCCAATCATCAAATACTGGTTTATCCGACATAAAAGAAACAATTTCTTTCGTTTCCAATCCTACCTTTTTACCAGCGATTGTAATACTCCCTTCGGAAGGATGCTGCAGACCGGCAATCATTTTCAATAACGTCGTTTTCCCGCTCCCGTTATCTCCAACGAGTCCTATAATTTTCCCTTCCGTAATCTCTATGTTTAATTCACGGATCACTGCTTTTAATCCGTATCTTTTCCATAAGTTTTCTATTTTTAATAACTCTGTCATTCGCTCTCCTCCCTTTTCTCATGTAATGAAGAACGAAGGATTGTAAGAATTTCTTCTTCTGAAAAACCTAAATTATCCATTCCATCTATAAAAGAATGAAGTAATTCTTTCGCCATCTCTTTGCGCAGCTCCATAATTTTCTCCCCTTCATTCGTTACATATCGTCCCATTCCTCTACGCGTTACAACAACTCCGTCTCGTTCTAGCTCTTGAAATGTACGCTGAATCGTATTTGGATTTACTTGTAATTCACTCGCTAATTCACGTACAGATGGAATTTTATCACCAGGCGATAAATGCCCTGTTACAATTTCTTTTTTTATGTATTCCATTACCTGAATGTAAATTGGTTTATTTGGAGAAAACTCTATTTTCATTTCTTCCCTCCTTTTGTATCGGTGTACTAGTTAAATAATACACTGACACAAAAAGATTGTAAATACCCATTTAATTACAAAAAAGTTCTATCCGTTAGCCGGATAGAACTTTTTAAACAAAAATCGTTATACAAAAATAATAGTGTTATGTAAACAAAATCATAAAGAAAAGCTGTCTTATCAATGAATAAGACAGCTTTTCTTTATGATCATATATTAAAAATTAAACACGAAGTCATCATCCGATAACTTTTCAACGTTCGTTGCTTTTACGTAACCATTTCCTTTTACAGAGAAGAAATCATGGTTTTTCGTATCTGTACGTAAACCATTTAAAACGATTGGGTTAATTTCTTCTTCTTCAAACTTCGGCTCAAGTCCTAAGTTCATAAGTCCTTTATTCGCATTGTAACGAACGAAACGATTTACATCTTCTACAAGACCGATAGAAGTATAAATTTCTTCTGTGTATGCCATTTCAATTTCATATAGTTCCATTAATAACTCTTGCGTTTCTTTTTGCACTTCTTTTTGATCTTCTGCAGAAAGTTCTGCGAAGAGTTGTTGTGCTAAAATACCGACGAATACGCCGTGAATTGACTCATCACGAATTATTAAGTTAATAATCTCACCACTTGCCGTTAGTTTTCCTTGACCAGCTAAGTAAAGTGGATAGAAGAATCCACTATAGAATAAGTAACTCTCTAAGAACACACTTGCTACCATTGCCATGTACAACTCTTTTTTCGTTACTTCAGGCTTTAATAATCGACGATAGTAACTCGTAATAATACCAGCCTTTTTCTCAAGTAATGGATGGTTGTCTACCCAGTCGAAAATATCGTCGATTTCTTCTTCAGTAGCTAATGTTGTGAAAATATGACTGTAACTCTTCGCATGTACTTCTTCCATAGCACCCATGAAAGCTAATACACTTTTTGCTTGTAAATTTTCAAGATGAACAAGTACAAGAGGCATCCCTTCGCCGCCTTGTTTCGTATCTAAAAGTGTTAAACCACCTAATACACGCTTATACGCAATTTGCTCTTCTTTCGATAATTGCACCCAAGTATTTTTGTCAGAAGATACTGCGATCTCTTCTTCTGTCCAAAACTGAGCGATGTTTTGCTTCCAAAACATTAAACTAAAATCATCTTCTTTTTTATTCCAGTTTACCGCACGCATTCAATCGCCCCTTCTCTAAATATGATAACTAAGCATGAGCAGGGTTCAGAAAACCCTGCTCATCATGTCTCACTTTTTATATTAAACAGTACAAGCCACGCACTCTTCCACGCTTAACTTACGTGTTCTCGTATAATACAGACTCTTTAAGCCTTTTTTATGTGCATAGATGTAGTAACGTGCCAACTCACGTGTTGAAATATCACTGTTAACGTAAAGAATTGTACTAATTCCTTGGTCAATATGTTCTTGAACTTCTGCGATTAAATCAATTAATTTAAACTGATTCATATCGTAAGACGATTTATAGTACCAGAACGTATCTTTTGATAAATACGGCATTGGATAATATGTTGTCGCATTCGCATACGTTCTTGACTCAATTTGACTTACAATCGGCATTACGCTTGAAGTTGCATTTTGAACGTAACTGATCGATTGCGTAGGAGCGATAGCAAGACGATATGAGTTGTATAAACCATTCTTCTGCACTTGCTCTTTTAAACTTGTCCAATCTTCTTTTGTTGGAATATGAATTCCTTCAAATAATTGCTGAACTTTTTCAGTTACTGGGCTGTAATCTGTCGTTTCATACTTTTCAAAGTATGTCCCATTCGCATAATCAGATTTATCGAAGTCTTTAAATGTTTCGCCTTTTTCTTTAGCGATTTCCATACTTTTCTCAATAGAGTAGTAATTTAACATCATAAAGAATGTACGAGCGAACTCTTTCGCTTCTGCACTTTCATAAGCGATTTTATTTTTTGCTAAATATCCGTGTAAGTTCATTGCGCCAAGCCCCACTGAATGAAGCTCATCATTTGCTTTTTTCACAGTTGGTGCATTCGGAATGATTGTCATATCAGAAACAGCTGTTAAAGCTTCCATTCCCGCATGAACTGCTTCACGAATTTCTTTATTTTCCATTACATTTACGATATTTAACGATCCTAAGTTACAGTTAATATCACGACGGATAATGTCATCTGTACCATAATCGTTAATTTCAGAAGTTTCTTGAAGCTGGAAGATTTCTGTACACAAGTTCGACATCTTCACAGTTCCAATATCCTTCAATGGATGTTGGTTATTTGCATTTGATTTAAACATTAAGTACGGATAACCAGACTCAAGCTGAATCATAGCAATTTTAATAAGCATATCACGCGCACTAATATCTAGCGGCTTCTTCTTCACTTTTGGATTGCTCATTAATTCATCGTACATTTCATCAATATCAATGTCATCTAAATGCTTTCCGTATTCTTTATACACCGTATAAGGCGCGAAAACATGGAAAGGTTCGTTTTTCTCAGCAAGCTCAAAGAACTTACTTGGAACGATAATTCCGATTGATAGAGACTGAATACGGCTCTTCTCATCGGCATTTATTTTTTTGGTCAACTCGTCTTCATATTTCTATGAAGGTTGGACTATATCATCAACCTGTAACTGGTTGCCTTGCACTTCGACTGGTACCTATTTCCAGCCTACTCTACTAGCTTTCGTCTAATGACGCGCGTTCGATAGTCTCTACACCTTCTTGAAAGTATTGATAATTAGGAAGATTATTAGAACTACCAATATAAAACTTCCTATTTTCCTTATTAATTATCAAATAAATTCCACAGTTCATGGAATCTCGCCTCCGGTGAATATAAGATTCCACTTCACCCAAGTAATATTTCTTTCAAGCTTGGCACGGTATTACCTGCTATCCACGTACATGGACCGTAGGCTCTCTTAGTCAGCTTCTTCGTGGGTTCTTTTTCTTTTACCCCTTATTCAACTGATACCGTTAGCCGCTAATGCGACACCCTATTGGTTAGGTTCACAAGGTTTTCTCATACACATTCCTGTGTAGAGGGACTACCAATTAATCCAAGAATTCAATAATATCCCAATGGAAAATGTTTAAGTATACTGCGCCGGCACCTTTTCGTTGGCCAAGCTGATTCGCATATGAAAACGAATCTTCAAGTAATTTCATAACAGGTACTACACCACTTGCAGCATTATCGATACCTTTAATTTGCTCACCACGTGCACGTAGCTTAGATAAGTTTAACGCTACTCCACCGCCGATTTTCGATAATTGCATTGCAGTATTAATGTTAAAGCCAATTGAATTTAAGCTATCGTCCATCTCTAACAAGAAACAAGACACCATTTCTCCTCTTCTGCTTCTTCCCGCATTTAAAAAGGTTGGTGTCGCTGGTTGGTAGTTTTGTTTTACAATCATGCTTGCGAATTGTTTTGCCTTCGCAACATCACCGCGTCCTAAGTATAATGACACAATTGCTACACGATCTTCATAGCTTTCTAAGTATTGTTTTTGATCATTTGTTTTTAGCGCATAATCTTTGTAAAACTTAGATGCTGCCATATAAGATTGGAACTCGAAGTTTTCACCATAAGCGATGTTATATACCTCTTCTACTTCCTCCAAGTTATACTCGTCCAGAACGTTGTAATAATAATCATGTTCTTTCATATACTCCATTCGCTCTGCCACGCTATTAAAATGAACGGTATTCTCTCTAGCTTCTTCCATAAAGACTTCTAATGCCTCTTTATCTTTATGAAGCTGATAAAAACCGTCCTGCATTTGCGTGATTTCATTATTCAGTTCAATGTGTCGCAATCTCCCGCACCCTTTCCTTAAAATATTCTACATCGTTATTTGTTCCTGATAACTCAAATTTTGATACAATAGGCACTTCATATTTAGCAGAAATTTTGTCAGCACTTGCACCGAACATGTCTCCCCAGTTACGATTGCCGCTTGCAGATACGCCTTTTAATTTTTCATTATTGCGCTCTAAAAATTCTAAAACACGTTCTGGTACATTGCCAAAACCTGTTGTATACGTAATTAAAACAAAGTCTTCATCTATTACTAGATCTTCACCAATTTGAACGGCCGGCATATTTAATTTGTGAATGAAACGCTTCACGTTTCCTGTCATAGAATCATATGCAACTAACATTTCCGACCCTCCCTCTCCAATCTATACTCTCTGTATGTTGTTTCTTGATTTCTCTATATATTGTATTACGTTTCAAAATAAGACACAAGATATATGTATAAATTCTTTCTTTTTTTAACTTTTACTTTTCGACAAGACAGTCGATTTTTTTCAATACAATGACTATGAAACAACATTCTAAAACTCATGTCAATAAAGTGCTTTTCAAAAAAGTTGTCAACGAATTTAACCTTATTTTTAAAAAAGTTGTCAACGAATTTAACCTTATTTTTAAAAAAGTTACCAATATATTTTGTCATAAAACGGCAAATGCTGGAGGAATATATTTCTCCAGCATCACGCAAAAAAGAACAGACATGAAACGATAATCTGTTCTAAAAAACGATTACATTTATCAATTTTAGTTTATTAAATATTATACATATACTTTCGGTTCGCGTTACATACTAAAAGATAACTATTATAGAAAAAGATTTTTATTATGGAAATTCAATTTATTTATGAAAAGATTATTCAGAGTGCTCAATGCGCAAAATATCTTTTACAAATATATGATGTGGATTTTCATCTTTATCAATCATTGTACATACAGGAGCCTCTTCATCAAAGTACACAATCATTCCTTCTACGTACTGATATGTATGTTGAACTTGTACAGTTACTTTAATTTCTACAGCCTCTTCATATGCTCTTTTTATTTTCTGAAGCATTTTTGTTGAACACTTACGTTTCTCTGGATACATGACCATCCCCATAAACCTATTGCCAGCTCTATCTTTCCACATATAATCCCAATGCGGTAATATGCCTTGTTTAAAATCGCCCATAATTCTCCTCCCCTATATTCTTCTAGTTACGAACGTGGCGTTTCTGAATATGTATAAATGACTTGTCCGCCGCGCTGCGCGTTCCCAATAATATGTTTAAAGTCTTCTCGACTTACTACAACTTCTCTGAACGTATAAAATACATCTTTCGTAACAACGTACTCCTTTATTTCACCATTTTTCAGCTGATCTAAAATTGCATTTGCTAATTGTTTATCCATGTATTTCACCTCTATGCAATATTTTATTTTATCGTATATTCTATAGGTCAACAACTGTAAAATTATCCAGGTGCTATACCTTCATTATTTTTCAAAAAAGATCTCTTTACTATATGTCCACTAAATATCATATACTAACATAGCTACTTCTCTATATCAATCATTTCGACATTCAATTATGCAAAGTTCCATACCACTATGCTACAATATATAAATAGAACTAGGAGGGATACTATGATTCGGAAAGCAAAAAAGACAGATGCGAAATCGGTAGCACCTTTATTGTATAACGCTCTGCACGAAATTGCTGAAAAAATCACAGGTAGCACAGTTGAGACAGAAGTATTACTAGGACTTGACACATGGTTCTCAAAAGAGAGAAATCGACTGAGCTATGAAAACTGTTTTGTATATGAGCAGGACGGGGATGCAGTTGGAGTTATTGTCGCTTATCACGGTAGTGAAGCAACAATGCTTGATGCACCAATTGTACATCACTTAAGAGAATTACATAAAGATAAGTCAATTACGTTAGAAAAAGAAGCTGAGCTTGATGAATATTACATTGATACATTATCAGTTTCAAGTGCATATGGCGGAAAAGGAATCGGTTCTAAATTAATTGAAGCTGCTGAAATCTATGCAACCGAAAAGGAGCATGAAAAAATTGCATTACTTGTCAATTTAGAAAACAAACGTGCCTATTCACTATACGAAAAACTAGGTTACAAAAAAGATCAAATCGTTATGCTCGTAGGCGAACCTTATGCACATCTCGTAAAACCATTAAACATCAAAGTTTCTATATCTTAAAAAGAAAGCACACGATTCTTTATATAAATCGTGTGCTTTTATGTTAAATTCGTATTCAATACATTTCCATTCATCGCCTCATGAAATGTATATGTTGTACAACCCCATGGGTTCCTATGGAAAATAGGTGAACCAGACCACCCCATTGCTCTCAGTTCAGTCCCAATCATCGTATTAAAATAACTATGACCTACAAGAGCAATACTTCCATGTACGAGAGCGTAACGGTGCAATAGATGAGCCGCTTGCTTTGCCCTCTCCCTTACTTCCTTATAAGACTCTACATCTTTATGATAGCCAAGCACCCATAATGTTCGTCCGATAAACATCCATACGTTAGGTTTGCATTTCAAGCATTTTGGAGAAAAAAATCTTGAAGGAACCTCAGCTTCTCTAAAAAGAGAATTTTGTATAAAAGATAAAGAATCCATTAATTCAGCTGCTGACTGTACAGCACGCCTTTGATTACTCGTTACGACTAATTTTGCTGATTCCATTGTTTCAATTGTTTCCATTGGTATAGAAGCTTTTGTTGTTATAGTGTGTAAGTCATATCGTTTCATCCATTCATGAAATGAAGTAATTGTCATTGGTTCCATAGTACGATCTAAGCGACCATGACGAATAAAAGAAATCCTCATTCTTTCCACTCTCCATTCATCACTTACGAACTCTATTATGTACTATTTCTTATTGCCATCATACCATGCATAAAAAGAAAGTTATACATTACCACCATTATCATGTGTTATCGATGCATGCGCACCATCCAATCCGTCAAAATATGTAGTTGTTTCATGATGCCGGATTTTCTTCAACTGTATATAAGAAAATAAAAATAATAAAATTGCTATAAAGCTCCCCACAACTTCAAACATCATTTTACCGCCCCTAGTTTCTCCCACTTTAGTAGGTCATTGTATATTTTCATTATACTCTTATATAAAAATATCTGCATTTCTCCCGTTCATCTCCTAAAAACATGTTTTTTCATATATTTTCTTACAAAAAGTGAATATTTTTCGAATTTTTACTTTGAAAACATTTACAAAACAGGAAACATAGTTCAAAATAAAGGAAAATAAAAAATCCCAAATTATTCTTTTTTGGAAAAACTGTAACAAGGAGAGTTGCTTATGCAGATCGCAGAAACTGGAGATATCATCGAATTTAAAGGTGGCATGCAAGGCCGTGTTCAAAAAGTAAATCAAAACTCTGTTATTGTTGATATAACAATTATGGAGAATTTCAGAGAACTAGATATGGAACCTCTTACAGTTGTAAGTCATAAAAACTATACTGTCATTAACCAAAATGCATAATATAATAGAAAGAAAGGGCCTGTACAGTATACAGGCCCTTTCTTTCTATTAACGATTATCAATTGTTTCTGGATATAGATCGTGGTTCATCATGCGGTAGTCTGCCATTTGTTCATATTTCGTTCCTGGGCGACCGTAGTTGCAGTAAGGATCAATTGAAATCCCTCCACGTGGTGTGAATTTCCCCCATACCTCAATGTAGCGCGGATCCATTAATTTAATTAAATCATTCATAATAACGTTCATGCAATCTTCATGGAAGTCACCGTGATTGCGGAAACTAAATAAATATAGCTTTAAAGATTTACTCTCTACCATTCTTTGTTCTGGAATGTAGCTAATATAAATTGTTGCAAAATCTGGTTGACCTGTTTTCGGACATAAGCTTGTAAATTCAGGACAATTGAATTTAACAAAATAATCACGGTTTGGATGATTGTTATCAAATACCTCTAAAATGTCTGGGCTATACTCAAATAAATATTTTGTATTTTGATTTCCTAATAATGTTACATCTTTTAAATCTTCATCTAATCTTCCTGCCATTTTAAACATCCCTTCTCATTATACTCCGCGTTTATTTCCCCATACTAACGCATGAAGCTGCGGCAATACTTTTGCATTATTCATTTCTTTACAGTTAACCGCTTTTTCAATAAGCCACTCATACTTATCCAATAGCTTTTTAATCAACATCGCATCATCCACAGTTTTTGTATCATCATTCCCTACTTGTAAGAAGAATGGTACATCTGGATAACGTTCATGCATCTTAACTGCATACTCGAAGTCATAATCGTCAAATACTACTACCTTTAAACTAATATCTTTTCCTGCTAGTTTCTGAATAATAGCATCTAACTTCTGAAAATCAGTATTCATTGCCGAACTTGGTGGTTTTGGAGAAATCGTTATCTCATCAATTTGAAGTAACCAATCTTGCCATTTACTCCCTTGCGTTTCGATTGCCGTTCGCATTCCATTCTCTTTTAATATAGAAAGGAGAAACTCAATATTTTTCAGCAATGCCGGATTTCCACCTGAAATCGTAACATGAGAAAAATTTTCCCCACCAATTTCTACAAGCTCATTCCAAACTTCCTCTGCTGTCATCTGTCTAATTTGATCTTTAGCCGATCCATCCCACGTAAAAGCAGAATCACACCAAGCACAGCTATAATCACAGCCAGCTGTACGGATAAACATCGTCTTTTGTCCTACAACCATTCCTTCACCTTGAATAGTCGGACCAAATATTTCTAAGACAGGGATTTTACTCATCGAGCATCCACTCCCGTCTTACTTCTGCATAACTAGTCGGAGTCTCAAATAGACGAACAAATTCAACACGAGCTCCTTTATATTCGTTCACACGATTATCTTTTGTTAACGCTTCTGCCATCTTTTCATAAATCCAAACGACCATATTTTCAGCAGTTGTATTCATCGCTGGTAACGTTTCGTTTAAATAACGATGGTCTAAATAAATTTCTATTTCATTCTTCCAAATTTCTTTTATATCTCCAAAGTCAATCGCAAGACCTATTTCATTTACATATCCACTAATCCCAAATACCACTTTATATGTGTGTCCATGTAAGTTTTTACATTTTCCTTCATAACAGTGTAAATGGTGGGCTGCATCAAAAGTAAATTCCTTGCTGACCATTACTCGTTTATTATGATATTTGAGCTGTTTACGCTGAATATCCTTGTCCATTTTTTGCAAATTTTCTACGATGCGAAATCCAAAGAAATTATCCATTAGTTACTCGCTCCTTCGCGTTCTTGTAGGTACGTATCTAATCCTGCTTTACGAAGTTGACATGCTGGACATTCACCGCAACCATCACCAATGATTCCGTTATAACATGTTAATGTTTTTTCTCGAACAAACTCGAATGCTCCAAGTTCATCTGATAATTTCCATGTTTCCGCTTTATCAATCCACATAAGTGGTGTATGAATTACAAACGGATAATCCATAGATAAATTTAAAGTAACGTTTAACGATTTCACAAACACGTCACGGCAATCTGGATAACCACTAAAATCAGTTTCACATACACCCGTTACAATATGACGTGCTCCAACTTGTTTTGCTAATACAGCAGCAAATGATAAGAATAGTAAATTTCGTCCATCTACAAACGTCGATGGCAATTCACCTTCTTCATGTGTAATCTCCATATCCGTTCTCGTTAACGCATTTGGAGCAAGTTGATTTAATAGACTCATATCTAGTACTGTATGTTTAATTCCTAGCTCTTTTGCAATTTCCGCTGCACAATCAATTTCTAGCTTATGACGTTGATTGTAATTAAACGTTACAGCCTCTACTTCTGCAAACTGCTCTATTGCCCAAAATAAACATGTCGTACTATCTTGTCCTCCACTAAAAACAACAACTGCTTTTTCTTTTTTCATTTCACTCATTCTCCTTCTCTACTACAAATAAGAAGAAAGAACGTTCTTGAACTGTCACAATAAAAAAACAAAACAATACCTAAAGATATTGTTGTTTCCATAGTTTTTTATAGAGGGAGTTCGCGAACCTCTCCCGCGCATTGCACGGAATTCCTTCTTTCATTGACAAAGCTTATTGTAACATATTGTATACTACCAGAAAAAATTTCTGATTTTTCCGCTATTTCTCATTTCATTTCTTTCATTTTATAGTATGATTAATTTAATATGAGAAGAGAGGAGGCATCCCACTGAAATCCTTTATTATTTATCTCTTTTTAAATATATTATTCATCCTTGTTACAATGCTCGTATACCATTTATTTTGGAATCAAAAAGGGAAACGCTCTCCTAAATTAAATTCAGCTATATTTATTGTATTATGTTGCCTCGTTACTATACTATGTATCACTTTCGCAGCAAAAACAGATTATGGATTTCAATTTGATATGCGTCATATCGTATTAGTTGTCGGTACATTAACCGGAGGTCCTATTGCCGGTGGATCAATATTAGTGGTATTAAATATATACCGCTTCTTATTAGGAGGAATAGGTGTTTTCCCATCGCTTATCGGTTCTATCCTTCTATTTATTGTTCTACTATTTACATACAAATTTTTCAATCGAACTTCTAATCGTATAAAAATAATACTTGCTATTATTTACAGTCTCACATACGGATTTAGTTGGATACCTTTCTTCCTTTCAAAGGTTACAAATAAGGCTGATTATATACCACATATTATTGTGTATGAGTTATGTACGATACTTGGTACCATCCTTATTTTATATTTATTACACATATTACAAACTCAAGTTCGTCTACAAAACGAACTTATGAATGCTGAAAAATTTCATTTAATTGGTGAAATGGCAGCATCCATCTCTCATGAAATTCGCAACCCATTAACTTCAACGAAAGGATTTTTACAACTTTTACAATCAGATACATGCACTGAGCAAGAGCGAAAATTATATATTGACATAGCCATCAACGGAATCGAACAAGCAAACCACGTTCTTACAGATTATTTAACCTTTGCAAAACCAAGTATTGAAAAAGAACAAAGATTACAGTTAGAAGAAGAACTATTACATGCATTATCGCTAATTACACCGCTTGCTAATTTAGCAAATGTGCGTACTCATTATATAAAGCAAAGTACTTCTTTTTTTATCGCGGGAGAAAAACAAAAACTAAATCAATGCTTGTTAAATATTTTAAAAAACTGCATTGAGGCCATGCCAAAAGGCGGTGATCTTTATTTCACATTAGTTCCTGATCATAAGCATATTCAATTATATATAAAAGATACAGGAGTTGGCATGGATCAAGAACAAGTAAAACGCCTTGGATCCCCTTTCTACTCAACAAAAGACAAAGGTACTGGTCTTGGAATGATGGTCGTATTCAGCGTTATGCAAGCTATGAATGGAAAAATTGATATTATAAGTGAAAAAGGTACTGGTACAACCTTCTTATTAACTTTTCCACTCATACAAAAAACGTGATGAGTATTTCATCACGTTTTTTCTGTTCCTTCAACTAATTCAGCAAAAGCTTTCACTTTTCCATGTGGTTTTTGATTTTCTTTACGTGCTTTCCACGCGCGCTCTTCTTCTTTCTTTTTCTTGGACATACTTTTCAACTCCTTCTTTTCTTTCTCCATGTAGTATTCCAAAATAAGAAAGAAAACTATGCACGTATCAAAAAAGAAGTGGTCTCCCACTTCCTTCTGATTATCGTTGCAAAATTGCGTGTTTCGCCTCTTTTAACTGCGTAAGATGTCTTTGTTCATGCAAATCAAGAAATTGAACCCACTGATACAAATTCAAATCATTAAAAATAGGATGCTTTAATCCATTTTCAAATAGATCTTTTTCATCTATCACACTATGAAGTGCGTGTAATAGTTCTTGTCGTGAATGTTCTAGTAATTGAATTCCTTGCTGTTTTTTCATTAACGTTTCTGTTGGTTGCATTTGCTGAGGAGCTTCTCGTTTATATGTGCGATCAAGCGTAAGTTGGAGGTCTTTAAATGGAGTCGTGTTTCTTTCATTTTTTTGTAAAGCATATACAAGGGCAGACGTCACTGATTGTTCAACTAAATGCAAATGATGCAAAATTTGAATAATACTCCATTTATCACGGCGTGGCTTTACATTCACCTCTGTATCATTTAACATTTCAATTTCTGATAATAGCGTGCTTCGAGTAGACTGTAATGAGTTCACCAAACTTTCTAAACTCACATCCATATTAGATTGAAGCATACTTCTTTCCCCCCTTTTTGTTGGTGAAAAGAGGTGCTCCTTATTAGAAACACCTCTTTAGTATTCTGAATTTTCTTTTATTATCTCATCATTTTCGCTTTATGTCGATGTTAAACATGTGAAAAAAAGCGCATGTTTTTTACAATTTTGTGTCGTCAATTGCATGTAGCCACGCTTCAATTTCTGTAATAACACTTTTCACACAGCCTTCAGCAAATGGAGATGTTAAATTTGCAATTTCTACTAATTCTAAGAATGATTTACTTCCACCTTGTTGGCATAGATTCACATAATCTTCCCACGCCTCTTGTCTATTATCTCTTGCACGTTTCCAAAATTGCAGTGCACAGATTTGAGCTAACGTGTAGTCGATATAGTAGAACGGCGAGCTATATATATGCCCTTGACGTTGCCAGAATCCACCGCGCTCTAAATAATCATTATCCTCATAATCACGATGCGGCAAATACTTTTTCTCTATATTACGCCATGCTGTCTTACGCTCTTCTGGTGATGCTTCAGGATTTTCATATACATAATGTTGATATTCATCAACAGATACACCATACGGTAAAAACAGAAGTGCTGAACTTAAGTGAGAGAAGTAATATTTATCTGCATCTTCTTCAAAGAATAGCTTCATCCATGGCCATGTGAAGAATTCCATACTCATAGAGTGAATTTCACACGCTTCATATGTTGGCCAATTATATTCTGGAATTTCAAATTTACGACTCTCGTACACTTGGAAAGCATGGCCCGCTTCATGTGTTAATACGTCAATATCGCCAGATGTTCCGTTAAAGTTTGAGAAAATAAACGGTGCTTTATAATTCTCAATATATGTACAATATCCACCGCCAGCTTTTCCTTTTTTCGCAACTAAATCTAATAAATCATTATCTAACATGAAATTGAAAAATTCATCTGTTTCAGCCGATAACTCTTTATACATCGTTTTCCCATGATTAACAATCCAATCCGCATCTCCTTTTGGAGTTGGGTTACCTGTAGGGAATTCAAAGTTTTCGTCGTAATACGCTAACTTCTCTACACCGATGCGTGCTTGTTGTCGTTTTCTTAATTCCGTCGTAACAGGAACGATATAATCTAGCACTTGCTGACGATAATTCGCCACCATTTCCGCATTATAATCTGTACGGTACATTCGTGCATATCCAAGTTCAACAAAGTTTTTGAAACCTAAAGATTTTGCGATTTTCGTTCTCACTTTAACAAGCTCGTCATAAATACGATCTAACTCTTCCTCATTCTCAGCTAAAAATCCGTAATATGCTTCACTTGCTGCTTTACGTTCAATTCTTTCTTTCCCTTGCATAAATGGAATAAGCTGCGATAATGTTCTTTCTTCTCCTGCAAAGTCAATTTTGGCAGATGCTAATAACTGCGTATATTGTGAAGACAATTTATTCTCTAATTGTAAATCTTTCACGACTTCATCAGAATATGTTTTTAAATCACACTCCGCAAGAGCAAATAATTGCTTCCCATAATACTCTTCTAATTCTTCACGGAATGGAGAATGTATTAACGCATTATAATACTTTGTACCATATCCTTGTACAACTGGAGAGAATTCATCAAAGAAATCCTGCTCTTCCTTATAAAAAGCATCTGTCGTATCAACAGAATGACGAATGTAACAAAGGTTCCCCATTGTACCGAAGTCATTGCGAATTTCGTTAATTGAATTGATGACTTGTTTTTGTTCTTCTACAGTTTTTGCGTTATCAAACTTCTCTAAAGCAACCGTAAACTTCTCTTTTAATTCTTCAATATTTGGCCGTTTATATTCATAGTCTTTAAATGACATGAACGAGCCTCCTCTCCATTATATGCATCCTTACTATAATTCAATGCTTACTTACAAATCTCCTCTTATTCTACAGCAAAATACGGCATATACTGTCATCATTACATATAAACAAAAAAGCTTTGGATTTCTTTATCCAAAGCTCCTTTGGAACATATTATTACTTTTCATACTTTCCAATCTTTTTTAATAGATCAAGTAATTCATCCTTTTCCTCTTTCGTTAACATTTCAAACGACTGATGTATAACTTGCTCATGCCCTGGAAAAATAGAAGCAATAAAGTTCTCTCCAGACTCAGTTAATTGTGCATAAATAACACGTCTGTCATTCGGGCACGGAATTCTCTTTACTAGTCCCTTTTTCTCTAGCTTATCTACAACATATGTAATGCTGCCACTAGCGATTAAAATACGTTCACCAATTTGCTGAAGTGGTTGACCGCCTTTATGATATAGCAGTTCTAATACAGCAAATTCAGTTGGATTTAACCCGTTACTTTGTATAGATTTATTTGTAGTATCCATAACAGAACGATGTACACGAGATAAGGCAATAAATACTTTTAGAGATTGAGAAATATCTTCTCGTTCATTATTTGATGTCATACAACTTTCAACCCTTCACTTAAATTCTCAGTAATAAAAAGAAAAAATAGCTTAGTACTTCATGTAATTTCCGAATGAGTGTTCACTCATTCATTTCCTCTCCCCAAATATATTATGAATGATTCTTGAATAAAAACATGACAATTTTAACATAGTTTATATATAATGATAATAAAAAAGAAGGAGTACCAAATTTGAAAGTCAAATTCCACAGCATAGTTTTATATATAGTGCTTGTTATCCTACCAACGATAGGGATTGGTGCTACATTTTATTCCTATCATTCGTATAAAATGAAGCAGGAAAATAAACTATCTGCTCACACGGTTCTCTTTTTATATAGAGACTATTTAGATCATCACCTTGGTGAAGCAATTTCTGCATTAGAAATGCTATCAAAGGTCGTAGGAACCGAGACTGGAAATATAAATGGAGTGAAACAAATTGTACATGATACAGATGGAAACGATGCCCGTTTTTCTGGATTATATTATGCTACACCAAAAGGCATCATTACAATCGCATCGGAAGGCGACCGACCACCTGTTGATGTCTCAGATCGCAAATATATTCAAAACGTATTACAAACGAAGAAAACAACTGTATCATCAGTCATTACAGATCGTGTTCTTGGACATCAAGCCATTATGATTGCTTCTCCCATTTTCAATAAACAGAAGGAGCTATCAGGCTTATTGTTAGCAAGTTTACGATTTGATTACATTTCATCATCTTTAAATGCTATTAAACCACAATACCATTTTGAAGTAACTGATAAACATGATGTAGTTTTTTTAAATGATGATAATAACGAAACAAGTGATGCGCATTCTAATATGCTTACTACTCCACTCCAAAGATTAAATTGGAAGGTCTCTGTTTCTCCGTTACCAATTCATCAAAAAACTTTATACCAGTGGGTTGCCGTAGAATGTATAGCTACTTTATTTTTAATGTCAATTTTATTTTTACTAGCTCAATATATGTTGTTAAAACGTCAAACTAAACTAGAAAGACAACAAAATGAACTACAAAAAATTGAATTAGTTGGAACTTTTGCAGCTAGTACAGCCCACGAAATCCGTAATCCTCTTACCGGAATTAAAGGGCTCGTCGCTCTATTAAAAGAGAAATATAAAGATGAACAAGATCAGTTCTATTTTTCCATCATCGAACAAGAAATAGAACGGATTAATGAAATTGTAAGTGAATTTCTTATTCTTGGAAAGCCAACTGCTATCATTGAACAAACATATGATGTGAGAAACATTCTAAATGAGGTAGCATTAATTATTCAATCTGAGGCGAATCTACATAACATTGTATTCCATTTACATTTGCCAGACCACCCTGTTCATATCCGTTGTTCAAAAGACCATATGAAACAAGTGGTTTTAAACATTACTAAAAATGCAATTGAAGCCATGACTTCTAGTGACACACTAACTATTTCCGTGACAAACAATGAAACACACGCACAATTGCAAATTATAGATACTGGAAAAGGGATTCCAAAACATATTCAAAAACACCTCTTTCATCCGTTCTTTACTAATAAAGATACTGGAACAGGTCTTGGACTTATCATATGTAAACGAATTGTAGAGATGTACAATGGGCATATTTTTATCGACAGTATAGAAAACGAAGGAACGACAGTTCATATCGAAATTCCGTTACACATAGTATAATTATCCTTATCCCAAAAGGGTAATTATACTTATTTCATAAAACCAGACACAAGCATTCGCCAAAAATTACTTGATTTCCCTTCATACCCAATTTGAAAAATAGGTACCTTTATAATTGATAACCATTTTGGTGTTTGCTTTTCTTTATAACACTGGTACTGTAAAATCAGCTTGTCCAATTCTTGACTAACTTGAATTGTCTCCATACTATTTAACCCACTTGTTAAACCTAATTGAATCATTTCTTCACGTTTCATATGAATATCACGTGAAAGCTTTTCTAATGTGTACTTCCTTTTTACAGTAAACATTCATATCCCCCTTATTATACTTCCATGCTCTCAACTTCACTTCTCCATTGGCCTTTTAACTGCTTAATCATATTTGAATTTGAAGAATCAGAAAATTTAACATTTTCTCCCTGTAATTTACAAATCTTTACCCTCACTTTGAGAATTATTACAAATTATTCTATCTTTGTAAATACATTCGCAATAATAGACATTTTTTTCATCTTCTTTTTTTACAAATACCAATTAAATAGCGGATTCTCTATTTCCCATATACTTTTCTTCGACATTTTTTGTTTAATTTATATAAAAACGCAAAACATAATAATGATTGATAAAGTGCAAATTTAATCATTGGGGATTTAGTTCATTCCCCAATGCCCACACATAGTGGGATAAAATAGAAAGGAAATATTTATATGCGCAAATATACGATTGCATTGGTTATGTTTACGATGTTCTTACCATCCTTCTTGTTTCCTGTTCAAGCAAAGGCTCATACAAACAAAGTAGCTATTGTCATTGATGACTTCGGCAATAATATGAAGGGGACTGATAAAATGTTATCACTTCCTATTCCACTTACTGTTGCCGTTATGCCTTTCCTCCCTTCCACAAAGGAAGATGCAATAGCAGCTCATAAGAAAGGGCACGAAGTTATTATACATATGCCAATGGAGCCTATTAAAGGTAAAAAAGAATGGCTTGGACCAAAAGCAATTACAACTGATTTAAGCGACGAAGAAATAAATAACCGACTCGAACAAGCCATTCAAGAAGTACCACATGCAATTGGGATGAACAATCATATGGGATCAAAAGTGACCGCGGACGAAAGAATTGTACGACTTATACTTACGGCTTGTAAAAAACACGGTTTATTTTATTTAGATAGCAAAACAAATCCTAAGAGTGTCGTCCCAAAAATCGGGAAAGAATTAGGAGTGCCTATTATTGAAAACCAATTATTTTTTGATGATATATATACAGCGGCACACATTTCAAAACAAGCCCAATTACTCATTAAAAAGATTCAAGAGAAACCGATTATGGTAGCTATCGGACATGTTGGGCCTCCAGGTGAAATCACATCACGTGTTATAGAAACTTCTATTCCTAACATTCGTGAACATGCAGATTTTATTTTTTTATCGGATTTAGCATTATCTCCACCTCCTGTTTCAAAATAAGATTTATTACTCAAACTAAAAAAGAGAGCAATCTGCATATAGCAAATTGCTCTCTTTCTTTTTCCCCTTAAATATGATCTACATGACTCACCCTGAATCCTTTTTTCTCTATTTTTTCGATTAATTGCTTTAATCTTTTTTCATTTAACTCATCTGTTATATTTACAATAACGCGACGAATATATTGATCACCGTTATCTAGCGTAAATAGTCCACCGATATGAAATGCTTTCAGCAATGTCCCAAGTTCTTTAATCGTTCCCTTACAATCTTGTGTTGCAATTGTTAATATATAACCACCCGTCCGCATACCGAATGAATCTTCAATAACATCAAATATATTGGAATGCGTTAAAATACCGACAAATTCATTATAATCATTTAGTACAGCTAAAAATGGAAGGCGACGAATAACATAAAATGCCCTGAAAAAAGAGTCCTTTTCAAAAATAAATGCAGCGGAATCTTCCAGCATATGTTCCGTACTTAATTCCTCTAATCCGCTATTACACTTCTTTTCTAAAAGATCTACTTTATAAATAATTCCCATGAATTTCTTTTCATCTTCTGCTAATACAGGGATTGCTCGAAATCCCGTTTCATTCATAATTTGCAGAGCCTTTTCACCTGAATCGTTCATGTTACAAAATGTTACTTGCTGTTTTGGCAGAAAATGATATTTAACTCGCAAAATATGTTCCTCCTTACATGTCAACATGTAATCTATATATAATAAGGAGACCTATATTTTATGAGTAAATTTATTTTTAAAACGCTTTCATTTATTTATTAACTCGTAACGACATTACAAACATTTTATATAACAGAGCTCTTTGCACCTTTTATCATTAACAACTTCACATGATAATTCATTAAATATTCTATACCCTCTAGCCATTTTTTCGCGTATTCTGGAGTTTTCCCCCACACAATCATGCCATAATTATGAACGAGAACTACTCCTCCACCTTCGATAAAATTCGGCACTTTATTTTCTAATAAATCAGCGAATTTTTTCTCATCTTCTACAATAGGAATTGTCATTTCTGTTATACCTTCTTTTCCAAAAACACGTTCCACGCTACGCTTATCGAATGTTACTTCTCCTATTTCTCCATACAACTCTGATATTAAATGACTATCTACAGTTTGCACTTGTAAAATACATTCTGCACTACTTTTTTTATAAATATCCGCATGCATAAATGATTCGACAGCTGGTTTTTCTTCATTTTCAAATACTGGCTCACACATACAATTTACAACAATAAAATCCTCTTCTGAAAATAACCCTTTATCTCTTCCCTCAACGTTTACTAAAAAAGTTAACGGCTCTTTTGACGTACAGAGTGATAAACTAATCTTTGTACCATAAAACCAATCACGAAGTGCCAATTCAGATTTCACATCTTTTAATTCATTCCATTTCTTTAGAAAAAATAACATTTCGTCACCCCCGGCGTAATATTTATATAATGTTCGAATCCTTTCTATGTAAAAGGAGTATTTTTTGATTATTCTAAAAATTTAATTGAATTATCACATGAGAACGCTTTTTTGTCAATATAGTTTCACAGCTCTTCTTTAAAATAGGCTATTCATATGTCTATACTTCTGTCTATTGCCTATTTCATTTTATACATAAAAAATACGCTATTCTTTTTCAATCAAAGAATAGCGTATTTTCTCATCTTTTATTTCGTTATTGCGTTATATAAAAACTGTGCATATTGTTCACGTGTTACGAAATCATCACCTAAAAAGTTTCCATTTCCATCACCTTTTGATATATTATTATCCGCTAACGTTTTCACATAACCCTCTGCCCAATGACCAGTTGGTACATCTTTAAAGTTCACTTTATTATTTCCATCTTCTTTTAACTGAAATACTTTATGCAATACTACAGACATTTCATATCGAGTTAATACTCCCTCTGGACGAAACTCCCCAGTACCATCGCCTTGCATAATGCCAGCTTGCGCAACTGCAGCAATATCTTGCTCAAACATATGCCCTTTCGTATCTGTAAATCTCTCTTTCTGCTCTACTTTATTTTCTAATTTCAAGTACCTTTGTACTAAAGACGCAACTTGTCCACGAGTAATACTATCCCCAAATCCAAATTGTCCATTTCCATATCCCTTGAAAATATTTTCTTTCGCTAAATAATTAATTGCTTCTTCTGACCAATGTCCTTTTGGTACATCTTTAAATTCCACTACTTCTACTTTTTCATCTTCTTTAGAAGTGTTATCCCCTTTACTTTCTACCACATTTTGAATGACAGATCCCGTAAAGAAGATTCCTGTATCCGCAAATGGATCTTTCACACCAAATTCATATACTTTCTCACCTGGTGTACTCCACTTAACTGCATCGTTACTATACGTACCACCTTCGCTCTTCAAACGAATTTTTGTAGAGATTTTACCAT
Organism: Bacillus sp. F9_6S_D1_P_5; assembly: GCF_054823925.1. Lineage (NCBI taxonomy): Bacteria > Bacillati > Bacillota > Bacilli > Caryophanales > Bacillaceae > Bacillus > Bacillus sp. F9_6S_D1_P_5. Next base: position 45,199 of record NZ_JBTREW010000020.1, read on the forward strand.
CTTTTTCGTATACAGGTACTTTTACTTCTTTATTTACTTCCGTACCCTCTAAAAATACTTTTTGGTTTTGAACATTGATATAAGCTGTTTTACTTAGTTCTATAACTGGTCGAACATCACGAATTTCATTTGCAACAAAACTTAGAAATACTAACTTTTTCAAATTACTAACTGGTGTTAAGTCTGAAATATAATTTGCTTCTAAATCAAGCTTTTGTAAGTTTACTAGACTTGATAATGGAGTAATATCCTTTAACTCATTGTTAGGTAAATCTAATTCTGTAAGTTGAGTCATTTTAGTAAGTGGTGTCACATCTTCTATTTGATTTTTCCCGATAAATAATTTACTTAATTGATTCATTTGATCAATACCCGATAAATCTTTAACTTTATTACGTGTTAATACTAAGTCTTTTAAAGGTAATGAATATAACGGTTTAATATCTTCAATTTGATTACCAGCTAAAGTTAAGTATGTTACATTTTTTAACGCGCTTAATGGAGCAACATTTGTAATTTTATTATTTGCTAAATTCAAGTAATCTAGTTGTTCCATTTTCGCTAATGCTGTTACATCTTCTATTTGGTTGCCCGATAGATATAAACTTTTTACATTTTTCATTTCAACTAATGGTGCAACGTTTGTAATTTTATTATTACTTAAATCAAGAGATTCTAAATTATTCATCTTAACAAGTGGCGTTACATCTGAAAATTCATTACCACGCAAAGCTAAATGATTTAATTGCTTTAAGTTCGCAAAGAATGACGGATCTGTTATCTTCGCATTCGCAACTGTTAAAGATTTTAAATTCGGCATATATTTTAATGCACTATAATCAAGAATCTCATTCGTATTTAAAAACAAATCCTTTACTTGTAATAACTCTTCTTTCGTAATCGGTGTATTTAAATCTTTTCTATTAAATACTTTTTTATTAACAAGTTCTCTTAATTTGTTATCTGTTATCATATTTTGACTATCAACTGGATGATCCGTTTCCGTATTGCCTGAATTAGAGTTATCATCTGGTTTCTCTGTTTCTTTGTCACCTGCAGTTGGATCTTTAATTTCAAATTGAACTTGATATTTGTGATCATATCCGATGGCCGGAATAAGTATATGCATTTGCATATTATGCTTCTTCTCAAATTCGCCAATTTCAAATTGGACTACTTTCGTTCCATTTTTCCTCTTATCTTCTGATAAAACTTTCACATCTTGAAATACACCAGGTTGGTTTTTATCCTCTATTCTAAGATATTGAAAATAATCGCTATCTTGTATTGTTACAGTAACAATTTTTTTCCCATCTTCAATTGCTACTTTAGGATTTTTTATGTACTGAGAAACCATAGATGGCTCATCTTTTTGATCCTTATATATTTTAATCTCAGTATCGTATGTACGTTCACTAGCTGCTGCCACCGACTGGTTTGCTTCAGCTTTTAGTGCTGCTAATGCTGGAGTAGAGTATGTAGCAAATGGAATTGCTAATGTTGTGGCTACTACTAGCGCCTTAATATAACTTTTTTTCAAAATAATATCCCCTATCATATATATTTTTTATAATTGATAATAATTATCAATTACTTACAAATAAATGATAATGAATCTCATTATCATTGTCAATGATAATATTACATTAAGTTTATATTTTCATAGATAAAAAATAAAAAGCCCTTTATTCACAGGGCTTTTTTTCCTATCGTATGCAGAATTTCACTTTTTTCTTTTTCATTAATAAAACCAATTTTTTGTAAAATATTTGCATACAATACAAGTTTATTATATATCCGTTCTGACATGCTTCTCCCTTCTTTCCTTCGACCAACTTTTTTTGTATTGGTAAATTATATGAAAGAGATGAGAAAATGTGTCCACTTTTTGCATAAATACAAATCTTTTATCCCCGCTATTTACAAGCAGTAAAACTCCCACCTCAAAATCAGGTGGGAGTTCAATTTATTCAGCAAATTGTCCATTGAATATTATGCTTTTTGACTTCCTCTTCAAAACTATAAGGCATTTTTTTATCACAAATTACATGTTGAATACGCGAAAATGCTGCTATTCGGTAATTTCCTTTTACCCCTACTTTTGTATGATCACATAAAATATATGTTTTCTCCGCTAATTTCAGCATCGCTTCTGACAATTTCGCCTTTTCTAATTCAAAACTAGAAACCCCAAAACCGGGTAACAATCCATCAATCGAAACAAATGCTTTATGAAAATGAAATTGCTGGATTACTTGCTGCGAAATAGACCCTGACACACGTGAATGTTTTGAAGATACTTTTCCACCAATAAATAAAACTTCACCGTGAAACATCTTTTTATTAATAGAAGAAATTAATTGTGTTGCTACTGGAAATGAACTTGTTACAATCGTTAAATTTTTACGATGAACAAGATATGGCAACATTTGAAGTGGTGTACTTCCATCATCAATCGCAATCACATCTCCATCTTCCACAAACGTTGCTGCCTTATACCCAATTCTCTTCTTCTCTTCTATATGCAGCATCTCTCGTTCTAACATTGGTGCCTCTATTCCAGCTCCCGGAAGTTGGACGGCTCCACCATACACTTTCTTCAACTTCTTTTCACGATCCAATTCTTCTAAATAACGGCGAATCGTCTCTGTTGATACAGCAAACTCTCTCGCTAACTCTGAAACTTTTACTTTCCCTTTAAACTCTACCTTCTCAAGAATGGTTCGCTTTCTTTCTTCACCTACTACAGACATAGCCTCACCCCATTGATTTCTACCTCATAAACTACCTTACTTATACAAAGTTATAACTTTCCTTTTCAGTGAAAATTTCTTCATGAATATGAATACCACGCTTTTTTAGTTCATCAAAAATAATTTGTGGTTTGACAAAAGCTTCCTCAGGTGTCACAACACCAACTTGATTTACATTCCCTTTTGCGATTAACTCTGTAGCAATCCCAAATGGAATACCGACGTTTCTCGTATAAGCTCTTAATTTTTCCCATCCTGCAACAGATCCATCAGATAACGGGTGTGTATGATATAATACGTGCCTTTGTCTCTCATTATTTTTCATACCTATTACTTCTACATGAAGTGCATAACCGTAAATTTCTGTTTCTTGTCCTTCTTTCGATTGTAATAAATACTTCGAGATACAATCCATAATGCCGATTGCTTCCCCATTTATTTCAACTTGATCATTACGCAATATACCATAATCATATAAAGCACGTACGAGCTGCATATTTTGCTTTGGCCAAGTTCCTCTCGTCTCTATCAGCTTGACGCCTTTATTTTCTAGTGCCTTCGCTAACGTAATCGTTTCAGAGTGCGGGATTATATACTGCGTTGCCTTACCATAAGGCGCCGGTAATTCAATTTCTCTCGGACGCGCAAACGGAGGTACTTGCTTAAACTCACCATCTTCATACACTGTACGCGATGGTAAATGTGGATCATATTCATATGTCGTTGTTTCTGTAATTGATGCAGAAAAAGCAATCGGACGATATGAACCGTGACTGACACGAACTGATTCTACAGTATGTAACTGATTTGCTGCATGCATCGCCATCATTTGCGTTACACCTGGCGTCATACCAAATCCAGGTAAACACGTTTTTCCGTTTTGAGCAAATATAGAATGCGAATCATTTTCTTCACCAAATCCATTTAAATTCACACCGTGACAACCTGCTTCTGCAATACATCGAGTGGATAATCCATTTAACTTAATTGTCGTACCATCCATTACAATGTCATAGCCTTTCATTTTTGCAACCGTATCCTCGTGATTTGTTACGTCTACTTTCACAAAATCTACGCGAGGATCGTTGAGCCATTCTACTACTTTCAGGGCCTCTTCTTCATTAAAATCCGCTACTGTAATTGTCTCAAAAGATGAAAATTGTACTAAATCTAAAATTGCTTCACGACAAATTTTACCTGCTCCACCTAAGCAAAATACTTTCAACCTATAACAACTCCTTTAGCGATACTATCAACTAAGCGATTAATATCTGCCTCATGTACATCACCGATATTTCCAATACGGAATGTATCTACTTTTGAAATTTTACCTGGATAAATAACAAATCCATCACACTTTAATTCATTATATAACTGTCTAAAATCGAAACACTCTTCTGGATAAATGAAGGATGTAATAATAGGCGATTGATACTTTTCATCTACTAGTGGCTTAAATCCGATTTCTCTCATTCTATTCACTAATAGTTTTTGATTGTTATAATATCGATTGTAACGCGCTTTTACTCCGCCCTCTTTTTCTAATTCAAGTAGTGCTTGATAAAAAGCGTGTACAACATGTGTAGGTGACGTAAAACGCCATTTCCCATTTTGATTTTCCATCGTTTCCCACTGATCAAATAAATCTAATGATAATGAACGTGCCTGCCCTTTACATTTCACCAATTCATCGCGCTTTGCAATAACAAAGCCGAATCCAGGAACACCTTGGATACATTTATTCGCACTACTAATCAGAAAGTCAATTTGCAACTCCGCGATATCTATTTCAATACCACCAAAACTACTCATTGCATCAACTAGTGTTACTTTTCCATATCGCTTCCCTAATTTACATACATCTACAATTGGGTTGATAATACCTGTTGTTGTTTCACAATGAACAACTGCAATATGTGTAATCTCTTTATCTTGTTGTAATATCTTTTCTACTTCTGTAATATTAGTAGGCTCCCATTCTTCCGTTTGACTAACCACCACATCTATATGTAACATCTCTGCCATTTGTACAATTCGCTTACCATACGCACCATTTGTACAAACGAGCAGTTTTCCATTTTTAGGAATAACAGAACCAATTACTGCTTCAACTGAAAACGTACCGCTTCCTTGCATGAGAACAGTCGTATATTTCTCTTCTTCTTTCGTTGCTAACGATACAAGTTTAGCTCTTACATCTTGCACCATCGTGTTATATTCAGCATCCCACGTACACCAATCGTATAACATAACTTCTTTTACCGTTTTTGTTGTCGTTAATGGTCCTGGTGTTAATAATAAGTAGTGATTTTCAGTCATGATCCTATTCCCCTTTTATGAAATAATAAGTTCTTGTTTCTCGATATGTTCCATTACGCTTTCGAGTTCCTGCATCGTTTCTATCGTAAAGTGCGCCCCATTTTCAACGAAACGATTGCGAACTACTTCTATTTTTTCACGAAGTTCTGCCGAATCCATATTCTCCACTTCCTCTTCAGTTAAACCGAGCTCGCTACTGCCAAGGATTACACCAACTGTCCACATTCCAGCATTTCTTCCCTCTTTCATATCCGATACCGTGTCTCCAACTTTTATCATATGATTCATTGGATATACACCAAGTTCCATCGCATTTTTATAACACATCCACGGATATGGACGACCTGCTGGAACATCATCTGGCGTTACAAGAAAATCAGGTTTATACCCTTGTAGCGCTGCTTCTTTTGCTACAATGTCCATCATTTCTCTCGTATAACCAGTCGTTGAACCAATTTTAATTCCTCTTTCACGTAAAGAAGCAATCACTTCTTTTACTCCTTTAATCGGCGACGCATAGCGCGGTAAGATAGCGAAGAGAATTTCTTCAAATTCTTCATACATCTCCTGAATGTCTGCTTCTATTGGTAATTGTCCGAAAACACGATTCCACTCACTCGCAATACGAGGCATCTCTGTAAGTGCCCTTACATGATCAATTTTTAATAACCCCATTGGCTTACGAGCTTCTTCTGCTGTAATCTCAACACCGCGTTTATGGAAAATCTCCATAAATACTTCCAGTGGCGCAAAACATCCATAATCAACTGTCGTACCTGCCCAATCAAAAATAACTGCTTCTATTTTCATTCAATCCATCACCCTTCTTATTTATCTTATTCATCTTATTTATCTTATTTATCTTTTTTGCCATTGTGAAGTTCGGTTACGAAGTGCTTTCGTTCCCCATTCATATACAACTCTTACTACAATATTTGTAACAACAATCAGTACACTCATTGCAGCTGCTGGTGCTACATTTCCTGCATCATCCATGTTTACAATTGATACAGCAGCTAGTTTAAAATCAGCTGCGTATAGGAATACGACTGCCGAAACAGTTACCATTGAATTTACGAAGTAGTACATTACCATTTCTAAAATCGCCGGTAAACACATCGGTACTGTTACTCGAAAGAATGTTTTATAAAACGGAATCCCCATCGACTGGGAAACAAGTTCAAACTCTCGATCTAATTTCTTTAAAGCTGTCGTTGCTGTAACAAATGTTACAGAATAAAAATGAATGATATTGACTAGTACTAGCACAGCGATTGTTCCGTATAGAGAATGAAACGGATTCGTTACGGAAAGTCCAAAGATTTGTATTGTTGGTTGACTAAAGAAGAAGACATAGCCTAACCCAAGTACTAAACCTGGTATCGCTAAAGGGACTATAGAGAAAAAGTAACCTGCTTTTCGGAAAAATTGTAGCTGATCTATTTTCTCAATCGCATAAGCGAACATAAATGTTAAAACCGCTCCAATAACCGCAGTAATTGCTGAAACAATTACGCTATTTTTAAACGCTTCAAGTCCATCTCCTGTCAAACTTGAAAAATTAAAATGCTCAAATGTAAAGCTCATATTATATGGCCATACTTTCACACTTGCAGCAATACCAACTGCCACAAATAATAGAATGATCATAAGCGTTACTACGCTACAATATACGAATGAAATAACATCTCTTTTCTTATTATTTATTATTCTGTAAGGTACTGATTTGGAAGATAAGAGATTCGCCTGCTTTCTTTGCGTAATGCGATCAACTGCAAATGCAAAAATAGCTGGGATTAATAAAATCATCCCGACAGTTGCACCCATCGGCATATTTTGCTGTCCAATTACTTGCTTATATACGTCAGTAGCAAGTACATTATATTGTCCACCAACAATTTTTGGTGCCCCAAAATCAGTGAAACTAAGTGTAAACACAACGAACATCGCACTAATTAATCCGTACTTTACACTAGGTAAAGTAACAGTGAAGAATTGCTTTGTTTTACTCGCTCCTAACATATTAGAAGCTTCATATAAACGATAATCAGATCCTTGAAAAGCAATTAATAATATAAGAAATGCTTGCGGAAATGTATACATGACCTCAGCCATTACAATTCCTACTGGTCCATATAAAGGGATTTGTATCCCTTCAAACAAACCAAACATTCCTTTCGTTACTAACCCTTGATTACCAAATAAATATGTCAGTGCGATACCGTGCATCATCGTTGGTGCGAATAGTGGTAACAACGCGACATATTGAAATACACGCTTCCCAAACACATTCGTACGAGCAATCGCATAGGCGTAAGCGAAAGCGAGTGTCACTGCAATACTTGTTGTCGCACCCGAAATCCATATCGTATTTTGTAATGATTGAACTAGCGTTGGTGTTGTGAAATATTTACTGAAATTCGCAACACCAATGAAAGCTCCATCTTTATCGTAAAAAGCTTGTGTAAACAATTGTAATAGGGGTAATACAAGCATGATCAAAAAAGCAAGAAGCATACCAATAATTAATAGTCTTTGTATCCACCCTTCTTTACCAATACGTCTCTTAATCTTTTTTTTCGTACTTTCTACCTTGAAATTCTCTAACATCTCCATCTATACAATGACCTTCTTTCCATATGACAACATATGATTTTCTGAGAAAGAGATTTGAATCGGCTTTCCTTTTCTAATAGCGGTTTTTTCTACTTCTGATGCCAATATATCCACTACAATTTTCTCGTTATAAAGATGTGTTTTTTCTTCTACGACTCGCACTTCTGTCCGATATACAGATCCACGGAATTCCATACTTTCCACAACCGTTTTAATACCATCGTTTTGTACAACTGTTACATGTTCAGGACGAATTGCATGTTCTTCATTATTTTTCGAAAAGAAATTAATAGAACCAATAAAATCTGCCACAAACGGATTGGCTGGTCTTTGATAAATCTCCTCTGGTGTTCCAATCTGCATAATTTCCGCATGATTCATTACAACAATTTTATCAGCCATCGTTAATGCCTCTTCTTGATCATGCGTGACCATAATAGTTGTTACTCCTACTTTTTCTTGCAAATCACGCATTTCTCTACGTAACTTTTCACGTACTTTTGCATCTAAAGCAGATAACGGCTCATCGAGTAACAAAATATCCGGAGACAGAGCGAGCGCACGTGCAAGTGCCACTCGCTGCTGTTGTCCACCAGACATTTGAGCAGGGTATTTATCTTTTACATTCAGTAAATCAACTAGTTCTAACGCCTCTAGCGCTTTCTCTTTTACTTCTGCTTTTCCATATTTTTTTGTCTTTAAGCCGTATTCAATATTTTCAAGTGCTGTTAAATTCGGAAATAATGCATACGATTGAAACACCATTCCGAAGTTCCTCTTTCCAGGAGGTAATGCTGTAATATCTTTTCCATCCACAGCTATACTACCTGTTGTTGCCTCTTCTAGCCCTGCTAAAATTCGAAGCAATGTCGTTTTCCCACAACCACTTGGGCCTAATAAACATACAAACTCATTTTTTTTCACAGTAAAAGAAATATCTTTTAACGCTGTAAATGCATCAAACTGTTTTTGAATGTGTTGAATTGATAAATATTCGCTCATTTTTTCTCTCTCCCACTCACTTACTTTTTCGGTTCTGCTTTTTGACCAAACTCTTTTTCCCATTTTTCTAAAATTTCGTCGCGATTTTCTGCTGCCCACTTAAAGTCATTCTTTTTGTATAACTTTTCTGTTACGTCTTTAGGGAATCCATCTGGAAGTTTATAATCATTTTTAATTGTCGCAAATCCATTTTTCTCGAAGTATAACTTCATTACATCATCAGTAATTGCCCAATCTAAAAATGCTTGCGCTAATTTTTCATTTTTTGCGTTATCTTTTTTAATAAGTGCGTTCGCTTCTACTTCCCAACCTAATCCTTCTTTCGGTAACACTACTTCAACTGGTGCACCTTTTTGTTTCTCTTTTAAAGCACTATAAACCATTGATACACCAACTGGATATTCACCTGCGCCTGCTAATTTCGCTGGTTTTGAACCTGAATGAGTATAAGTTGCCATATTCTCATGAAGTTTCTTCATGTAATCCCAGCCTTTATCTTCACCCATAATTTGTAACCATGCAGAAACTGTTAAAAATCCTGTTCCAGAAGAAGCCGGATGTGGCATAACAAGCGTTCCTTTATATTCTGGTTTCGTTAAGTCTTCGTATGATTCTGGCATCGGTAAATTTTTCTTCTTTAATTCTTCTTTATTTATAGCAATCCCCGTCATAAATGCCGTATTACCTACCCATTTTTCTGGTTGCTTATCATCTTTAAATTGCGGAAGAACACGATCCGCTCCTTTTGGAGAGTACCCTTTTAACATATCTTTTTTATCTAAAGCTAATAGACTAGACGCTGCTGTTCCCCATACAACATCTGCTTGTGTATTTTTTCCTTCAGCTAGCAATTTCGCTGTAATAACTCCAGTTGAATCACGAACAATGTTCAGGTTTACATCTGGATACTTCTGTTTAAATGAATCAAGATAAATTGGTACAAGTTCTTCTTCGATCGCTGTGTAAACAGTTAATGATCCAGATAATTTATCATCTTTCACTTTTGCCCCAGCACTTTCTTCTTTCTTTGCACCACACCCCATTAATAACGAAAATACCATTCCAGTTGCTACAGCTTTAAAGATTGTTTTTTTCACTGTCTCTCTCTCCTTTTACAAATCTTATGTACAATTCAAATATAAACAACTAGTGTAAAAGCAGTATTAAACCAACATTAATCTTTTGTTTGTTGTTTGTTTTTGTGTAATACGTTGCTACTTCTATGTTTTTTCGCATTTTTCTGCTAATAACGAACCCTAAATTTACAAATAATTAAAAAAACCTTTATAATCCCACAAAAAAATGAGGCGTTTGTAAAAAACGCCTCATTTTTGTTTACCTTTTTTTGAATTACGATTTGCATACTTCGCGCTATTCTCTCCTTCATACTCTAATGCAAATTCTGCATCTGGTAAGCTTTCTTTCGGAGTTTTATTATTATTGATTGCCGCATTTTGTTTCACTTTTCTTTTTACCAATACATTCACCTACTCTCAAGAATTCACTTTCTACTCTAGTTTGAAGCAAGCTGAAATAATTATTACTGGCAAGTGTTAACAAGTACATAAGAGCCGCTAGATGGAAATACTACCTATGAAGGAAGCATTAGAAAAGGAGCGATTATTTTGAAGAAAAAAGATAAAATACAGTCACCCATTTTAGATGAAACGCTCCCGCATCAAATGAATTTTCCATCTTTTAAAGGAACAGGAAAGAAGATGCAACAACCTTTCATCAATCAATATGACGTCGTAATCGGAGACAGTAAATATGATTCCGAGAATAGTCCACTTCACAATTGGAGTGATGAAGTAGATCCTGCCATTATGGCTGGAGAAGAATGGATTCATCCTACAAATGATATTGGGTGGATTTCAGAAGAAAATCAAGAGTTGCTAAAAAAAGAAGTAGATAATAAGAATGATGCTTTTATGCATCCGCAATTTGGCATTAACGACTAAAAAACCATTCTACCTCACATAGGTAGAATGGTTTCATACTATCCAATAATAATTCTCTCTTTCGGGTATTTATAGCGAGGTGGCTGTTCTCTTCCGCCACTAGCTAGTATAAATGTTAAAATACCGACACGCCCGATAAACATAAGTACAATGAGCACAAGTTTACCAACAGTTGTTAAATCTGGCGTAATACCTGTCGATAGTCCTGTCGTCCCGAAAGCAGAACACACTTCAACAATTAAACTCATAAGCGGTACATTTTCCGTAATAGATAAGATAAATAGTGCTGTAGCACATAATAAAATCCCCATCGTCATAACGACAGATGCTTTCAGCACGTCCTCTTCATGTAGCTGACGTTTGAAGACTCTAACCGTTCTCCCGCCTCTTGCAAAAGTGTATAGCGATAATATACTAACAGCAAATGTTGTTGTACGTATTCCGCCCCCAACCGAACTTGGAGATGCTCCTATAAACATTAATATACTCATAAATAAAAGCGTCGGTTGTGACAATTCACGTATATCCATTGTAGCAAGTCCACCACTTCGCGTCGTCACAGATTGGAATAATGTATAGAAAACTGTTTCATGCCATGATTTCCTCGCTAAAAACTGATTTCGTTCTAGTAAAAAAATCATAATTGTTCCAACGATAACGAGTGCAAAAAATGTCGTTGTCGTCAATTTTGTAAACAACGAAAAGCGGAATAGTTGCTGTCGCCTTTTACTAAAGAATTGCTTTACTTCCATTAATACAGGGAAACCGATTGCTCCTAAAATAATAAGCAACATATGAATCATTTGCACAATATAATCTTTTTTGTACGGAATTAACGATTGTCCTGTTAAATCAAATCCGCCGTTCGTAGTTGCACTAACAGCCGCAAAGAAACCGTGAAAATAAGCTTCTTGCCAAGTTGGAAAATAAAGTAGAAATCTTGTACCTAATAGTATTGCTCCAATAAGTTCTATCGAAATAATTACAATTAAAATAGAACGCATCAATTCTACAAGGCCTGATAAATTCCCTTGATTATGGTCTGCCATAATGAGTCGTCTTCTCTGCAAACCGATCTTCTTCCCCGTTATAATCCAAACGAACGTACCAAGTGCCATAATTCCTAAGCCGCCTAATTGTAAAATAAGGGCTAACATAATAATTCCCGCCGTAGTAAATGTATCTGAAATCGTAACGACAGACAGGCCAGTCACACTTACCGCACTAACAGATGTAAAGAGTGCATCGATAAATGTCCATTTCACACCAGCCTTCGTAACAAACGGGAAACTAAGCAATATCACCGATACGACTACTGCTAATAAATAAAACAAAACAATGAGTTGTACAGGACGTAATTTTTGCAAAAACTTTTTTATATCTTTCATTCCATCACTTCGCTACCTTTTTCTATCGATTAAATAAAGAAAAATCTTTACTTTCTTTATTTGTAAATAACTGCTCAAATAATTTGGCAAATACCATTCCATACACAGTTCCATTACCGCCATGTGACAATGCGTAAAATAAATTATGTATCTTTTTGTCTTCTTTTAAAATAGGGAGTCCATCATGACAACTTCCAAATGCTGCCGCCCAATAGTACTCTGCCTGTATATTCTTATACTGCGGGAACATCTCTTTTACAATGTTAATAAGGATATCACGCTTATGCAATAATTTCGTATCACCAATTGTTTGAACTTGCATCGCTTCATCTAACCCGCCTATAATAATACGGTTTTCATATGTTCGAAAATATAAGTAAGGCTGTGCTGTTTCCCAAATTAATGATCGTTCATACCAACCTTCAAATGAATCTACCTTATTTGTTACAACTGCATAAGATGTTTCTACTGTTGTATTTTTTTCTTTCTTTCCGAAAAGTGCTTCATAACCTGTCGCCATAATAATATTCTTTGCTACAATTTGATTTCCTGTTTTCGTATAACAAATTAAATCATTTTGGCGTTTTTTTATATGTATGGCCTCTGTATGCTCATATATAGTAGCTCCCATTTGATTTGCTTTATGCAAAAGGCTATGCGCTAATAAATACGGATTCACCTCGGCATCACCGTGTGTATATAATGCCGCTTGTTTTGTAAAAGAATAACGATCTTTCACATCAGTTTCTGTAAAATACTCAACTGGAAATCCATAATTATGTAACGTATTATACTCCTCTTGTAAAAATGAAACATCCTCACTTTTACTTGCATAATATAAACTACTTCGCGGAATAAACTGGGGATCAATATCGAGAGTCGGTACAACTTGCTCCATCGTTCGTAACGCTTCATAACAAAGCTTATATGCTCGTATCCCTTTTTCTTCACCAAATGTATGGATAAGTGAGGTTAACGATTTATCATGCAAAAATTGTAGTAAACCTGTATTAGCAGCTGTGCTACCGCAAGCGATTGCTCGTTTTTCAATGAGCGTAACACGCATTCCAATTTTCGCTAACAAATACGCTATATGAGCACCTACTTCTCCGCTTCCGACTACAAGCACATCACATATCATATCATTTTCTAATGATGGATAACAAGGTATAGAAACTCCTGTATTCCAAAACAACTTACCAGTCATAAGTTTCATAATTATACTCCTAAAATATAAATTTCTCCTTTCTATAGTTTGTTATTTCTTATAAAAAAATCCAACTAACATACGCTAGTTGGATTTTTTATTTTTAATTAGAACGCTCTTCTAGCCAATTTCCAACCGTCGGATATGTTTGTTTTACCGCTGTTCCACCGTAAACGATTGACATATGTCCCGTCGGTAAACATACATATTGTTTATCTGTGCTAGAAATATGATCTAGCAACGCTTCTACTTGGCATGGCAAAGCGATATGATCACGTTTCGCAGAAATATTTAAGACATTCGCCTTAATATTTGCAAGGTCTACCTTTTGTCCGCGAATAACGAGTTCACCTTTCACTAATTTATTATTTTGATAAAAATCACGAATCCATTGTCTATAAGATTCACCCGGGAATGGAATACCGTCACCAACCCACTTTTGAACTAATTTCCAGCTTTCGACGAAGCGCTCATTTTCTGAACGATCGAGTAAAGCGATATATGGACCTACAAAGTTTGTGATTGGTTTTAACATCTTATTTCCGAAATCAATCATTTCTGGCGGAATATTTCCGAATGTATCAACAGCTTTATCTAAATTGAAGTATTTCTCATCTAATAAAGGACCGTATAATCCTGTTTCAGAGAAATCAAAAGGACTTGTCATAAAGATTAAGTTACGAATTGGCATGTGTGGATGAAGTGCCGCATAAATAGAAGTTAGCGTTCCACCCATGCAATAACCAAGTAAAGAAATCTCGTCCGATTTTGCAGTTCGCATTACTTTCTTCACTGCTTTTGCAATATAATCAAACACGAAATCATCAAATTTCAAATGACTATCTTCTAAACCAAATGTGCCCCAATCAAGCATATACACATCAAAACCACGATCTACTAAATATTCCACTAAACTATTTCCTGGAGTTAAATCCATAATATACGGTTTATTAATAAGCGCATATATTAATAGAATTGGAACTCTCTGTGTTTTTTCTTGTTTTGGAATGTAACGATACAGCTTCGTCTTATTCTTCGTCCAAATAACTTCTTTCGGTGTTAAACCAACTTGTGGTTCTGGTTCGCGTAATAAAACTTCGCTCGCTCTTTTCACACGACGATATGCTTTACGATATTCTTCTGGGTACAACTCCAATTGCTTTTCCCATTCCGTTACGAATGTAGTCATTTTTCTATCTCCTTTTCGGTCGATTTCTTTCTAAAAAAAAGAAGTGCATTCCTGCTATGGATATGCACTTTTTTCTTACTTCATTACATGTATAATCCACCGTTAATGTTTAATTGCTGACCTGTGATATATGCACCATCACGGCATAGGTATACTACACCTTTTGCAATTTCATCAGCTTGACCAAAACGTTTTTTCGGGATTTTAGCAACGATTTTTTGACGTACTTCTTCTGGTACTTCTGCTACCATTTCAGTATCAATAAATCCTGGGCAAATTGCGTTTACAGTTACATTTGTTTTTGCAAGTTCTAACGCTAATGATTTTGTAAATCCTAACATACCTGCTTTCGCTGCTGAGTAGTTTGTTTGTCCAAATCCACCAGCTTGGCCAATAATAGAAGAAATACTAATGATTCTTCCTTCTTCTGCTTCCGTTATGTATGGAAGGACAGCGCTTGTCGTATTAAATACGCTGCTTAAGTTCACGTCAATTACGCGCTCCCAATCTTCACGATTTAACTTTTTGAATGTACGATCTCTTGTAATACCAGCATTATTAACAAGAATATCAACTTTACCAAAATGATTCACAGCTTCTTCTACAAGTCGGTTTGCATCTTCTACTTTCGAAACATCCGCTTGAACTGCATAAACGTCATGTCCTTCTTTTCCTAATTCATTTACTAAGATTTCAGCTGCTTCTTTACTGCTGTTATAGTTAATAACTACTTTTGCTCCCTCTTGTGCTAACGCTACTGTAATTGCTTTTCCAATTCCTTTTGCCCCACCTGTTACGATTGCTACTTTGCCATTTAATTGAACCATTTCTTTTCCCCCTTAAATGAATTTGTGAACGATTGTTATGAATCATTTTGGTACTCATATGAATAGAGTCCATATATTAATTATGTTTCGTTGTTTATACATGAAAAAGAGATTCTCCCCCTCTCTTTTTCACGTTATAAACAAACGCTATTATCATTTTTTATTTTCCGGCTTATTCGCAGGCTTTACTTCTTCTTTTACAGGTTCTTGTAGTTTCGCTAGTACTGCATTTTGCTTTTCTAGCAATTCCAAAATTTGATCCACTTTCGTTTCTAATGTGCGAATATCTTGTTTTACTTTCGTAACATCACGCTTTAATGTAGGAGCTTGTCCTAGTGAATCCACTTTCTCTTCTAGAACTTCCTCGATATTATCAACTTTATTTTCTAAGTTAATAACAAGCGTAGCTACTCTAGCGATATCCTCTTTTGTAGGCACATTCACCTGTTCTAAATAACTTTTTGTTGTATCATTTAACGCTTTTTGATAAAACAAATTCAAGTCTAGAACGCTGCCCATCCAAGCAGAATATTCTTCTGTTTTAATTGTTTCATTGAGCGCTTTTCCCCAAAATGTTTCGGTTTGTTCATAAGCATTTTTCCATGCTTGCAATGGATCGAATTTTTGATCAATCACTTCGCCTACACTCCCTTTTTTGTTTTTGAAACAATTCAACCTATTCACTATTTTCTAATATTCTGAATAAAACTTCAAGTCTATATTTTATTTTTCTTTATTTTCCAATAAATGTGTTGACATTAAAAACAGATAGGTGTAAATTGCACTTATAAGCAAAAAATTCCATCTAACTGATTCATGAGGTGATGCACAATCATGCTACATAATGAACCAGAACACCCAGAAAGTTTGGAAAAAAACCAAGCGAAACAACCAAACTCCATGCCAAAAAACTTCTTAGTTCCTTTCTTACTTCTCTGTCTAAAAGACTGGAGTCTTCATGGTTACAAACTCATTCAAATGCTAATGGACATCGGCTTTTCTTCTGTTGACCAAGGTAATGTGTACAGAACATTGCGCAAGTTAGAAAAAGAAAATCTCATTTCTTCTACTTGGGATACAAGTGAAGGCGGGCCAGCGAAACGAATTTATTCTTTAACAGAATATGGAGAGCAATATTTAACAACATGTGCGACTTCTTTTGAACATTATCAAAATATGTTGCGGACGTTTTTTACGTTATACACCAATGCATTCTTTCCATTTTCTACTTCTCCAGAAAAGGATGAAAAGGATTCTTCATCTTCACCTGGTGGTACAGCAGAGTAATCTGCGTTCACAATATGCAAAAAAACATTTGGAGGTCAAACAATGGAAACTAAACCATACGAATTAGTCGATGCATTTTGGAAAAACTGGTCTCAATCTCTTTCCCTCTTCTCTTCAGCTGGGAAACAATTAGAACAACTTACTTTAGAAACATTAAAACAACAACAAGACGCTTTGCATAAATTAACATCAGGAGTAGATGAACTAGAAAAAGAACTACAACAATTCACTGCTCAGTTCAATAACCAATATACAGATTACGTGAAGCAATTAACTGGAAACTCCTTAAATGATCAAATTAACGAGTGGCAAGGGAAATGGAATGAACTTTCTACTCAGATGCACCAACTTACTGTTTCTCCTACGAAAACATCTTTGTCTATTCTTACTCAAACTAGCGGTCAATTTGAAGAAACAACAAAACAATTTATTGAACAACAACAATTACAACGTGAAGAGGTTCAAAAACAGTTAGAAGTTTTTTTGGGAGAGTTCAAGTCCAAACAACTAGAACTCGCAAAGCAGTTCGAGGAAAACTCAAAAAATTTATTTACTTCCATCAAGTAAGAAAAATGTGGGAGCTAACTGCAGCACAAACAAAACTCTTTCTTCCTCCTACTACATCAAGATGGCTGGCATTTTTCGATATGGAAAAGAAGGAGGCCAAAATGAATCCATTTCAAGAAGCACAAACTGTTCCAGAGCTTCGTTATGATGAGATTCAAGTCGGTGATCAAGCATCCCTTACAAAAACGATTACGGATGAGGACGTTATCAATTTTGCAAAATTAACTGGAGATGTGAACCCTATTCATCTTTTAGATTCTTTTGCAAAAACGACTATGTTTAAAGAACGTATTGCTCATGGCATGCTCGTTTCCAGTTTCATTTCGACGATTCTTGGTACGAAACTCCCTGGCAAAAACACGATTTATTTATCTCAAAACGTTTCATTCCGTGCTCCTGTCAAAATTGGTGATACACTTCGCGTTGTGGCAGAAGTTATAAAAAAACGGGACGATAAAAAAATCATTACGTTGCAAACAAACATATACAATCAATCCGATGATATTGTCGTGGAAGGTACAGCGACAATACTGAAAAAAGAGTAGCAAATTTGCTACTCTTTTTTCTATCCAATAACTTCTAATCACACCGATTACTTCCGCGTATGAGTACGTCGTTTCCACATAAAATAACGTTACCAGTTTAGATAAGTACTTAGCTGAACTGGACTACTCATAAGGATGTGTATCAACATGGTAAAAACAAACAAATTACTAGTTCCAGGTGCGGAACAAGCACTTGAACAATTTAAATATGAAATTGCACAAGAATTCGGCGTAAGCTTAGGATCTAATACAGCATCTCGTTCTAACGGTTCAGTTGGTGGTGAAGTAACGAAACGACTTGTTGCTTTAGCTCAACAACAATTACGTGGATAATACTATAACATATGGCTTAGAGGCAGATATTCTCTGCCTCTTTCTATTTTTAACATACATAATCGTGCTTTTTCACATACTAGTAAGAGCAAACTGAAAGGAACGATATGTAACATGAAACGGATTAACATTAGCATGAGTCCTCCCCGTGTTCTTACTTTGTCTTTTATTATGTTATCAATTATCGGTACATGCTTATTAAAGCTACCAATTGCTACAACAACGTCTATTTCATGGCTCGATGCTTTATTTACAACCGTTTCTGCTTGTACGGTTACAGGGCTCGGTGTTGTGGACACTGGGAAAGTATTTACCTTATTTGGCCAATGTGTCATTTTAACGCTTATACAAGTGGGCGGACTTGGCATTATGAGCTTTGCCGTTTTAATTGCAATTATGCTCGGCAGAAAAATCGGTCTTCAAAACCGAATTTTACTACAACAAGCGTTAAATCAAACGAATATTGGAGGCGTCATTCGTCTTGCCAAAGCGTTATTTTTATTCTCTTTTACAGTCGAATGTATCGCTACTTTCATTCTTTCTTTCGAATGGGTACCAAAATACGGGATTGCTAAAGGGATCTATTATAGTTTTTTTCATTCCATCTCTGCTTTTAACAATGCTGGTTTTTCTGTGTGGAGCGATAATTTAATGTCGCATTCTCATAGCATTCTTGTCAATCTCGTCATTTCCTCCCTCATTATTTTAGGTGGGATTGGTTTTACAGTAATCGTAGATATAAAAAGAAAGAAAAATTTAAAAAACCTTACATTACACTCAAAACTTATGCTCTCTTCTACTCTAATCGTTAATATTATTGCGACCGTTTTTATTTTCATATTCGAGTTCCACAATTCTCTTTCTATGAGAGGCTTTACTCCATTTGAAGAAGGAATGGCCGCTTATTTCCAGGCCGTTTCAACGCGTACTGCCGGGTTTAATACAGTTGATATTTCTGCATTATCAAAGCCTTCCCTTTTATTAATGATGCTTCTAATGTTTATTGGAGCTGGGAGCGCTTCAACTGGTGGTGGAATTAAGTTAACAACATTTTTAATCATGTTTTTTGGGGTATTTAAATTTTTACAAGAACAAGATGATATTGTCGTATTTAAAAAATCTATTAAAGATACTCTCATCGTCAAATCATTGACCATCACTATTATTTCCATTTCATTTATCTTTTTTGCTATTTTAATTTTAAGTATTACTGAGCGAGTTCCCCTATTGATGAGTGCTTTCGAAGTATTTTCAGCATTTGGGACTGTCGGTCTCAGTATGAATTTCACACCACACTTAACGATGATCGGAAAAGCTATTATCATCTTTATGATGTTTTTCGGGAAAATGGGACCTTTAACACTTGCTTTTTCATTTGCACGTAAAAAGAACAGAAAAATAAAATATCCGAATGAAGATATTTTAACAGGTTGACAACCGTATAATTTATCCATATAATGAGAGTACAATAGCATATCTCCAAAGGGGAGTAGCGTCCAAGAATATTTCTTGGAAACAAAGTCGTCATTACGTAGAACTTAGTTCTTCCGGCTTTGTTGGCATTTTCATTACATATGTCTAGCAAGACCTTTGCCTATTAACGGCAGAGGTCTTTTTTGTATTCATTACCAAATTCTTCCAAAGTTAATAGGCAGGAGTATGGGGAAACTAAATAGTGGGGAAATTCTTCACTTATTTAGTACTTATAGAAATGAGAGGAGAATGTACATGGATGTATCATTATTATTGGAGTATGGTTGGGTATTACTCATCCTAATTGCACTAGAGGGGATTTTAGCAGCTGATAACGCTCTTGTTCTTGCAATTATGGTAAAACATTTACCAGAAGAAAAACGTAAGAAAGCACTATTTTACGGATTAGCGGGGGCATTTGTTTTCCGTTTCGGATCATTATTTATGATTTCGTTCTTAGTCGACGTATGGCAAGTGCAAGCAATCGGTGCCATTTACCTTATGTTTATCGCTGGTAATCACTTATTTAAAACGTATGTTAAAAAGAATACGGATGAAGAAACAGAAGAAAAAGAAGCAAAGAAAAAACAAGAGAATTTTTGGTGGACTGTATTTAAAGTTGAGGTTGCTGATATCGCCTTCGCAGTTGATTCTATTTTAGCTGCTGTTGCATTAGCAATGACTTTACCAAAAACAGGCTTAGGTACAATTGGTAGTCTTGATACTGGGCAATTCGTTGTAATCTTTGTAGGTGGACTTATCGGATTAATCATTATGCGATTTGCAGCAACTGCTTTCGTACAAATCTTAAAACGTAAACCAGGACTTGAAACTGCAGCATTCTTAATCGTAGGTTGGGTTGGTGTGAAATTAGCAGTTTATACATTAGCACACCCTGCATTAAATGTAATTCCACATTCATTCCCAGAATCTACACCATGGAAGCTTACATTCTGGATTGTATTAGTCGGAATCGCAGTTGGCGGCTGGTTCTTCTCGAAAGAAGTAGAAGGAAAAGTAGAAAAGAATTTAGACGAAAAAGCGCTGTAATTACAGCGCTTTTTCTTTTTCCTTTCTCCCTCTCAATGTCCAGAAAAATTTCTATTATACTATCTTTTGTAAACGTTTTCTCGATGTATGTATGTCCTTTTTGTGAAACATTGCACAAACTTATTGAAACTATGACCGAATCCATGTACTTTATTCATATAAGGAGTATTTATAGATGATGTATTAAAGGAGCGTATTACTCATGCTAGAACAAGGATTAGATTATGTTGTCAAACTGGCTAAGAGCAAAAAACAAATGCTAGATACAAACCCGATGCAATATTTCATTCGTGCCGCACTTGCGGGTATTTATATCGGTTTTATTATTGTACTATGTTTTAAATTAGGTAACTTTTTTCACATTGCAGATTCACCAGCAACTTATTTAGCAGCTTCTATGTTTTTCGGAATTGCCCTTGTCCTTATTATATATGGCGGTGCTGAATTGTTTACTGGAAACACAATGTACTTCACTGTAGCAACTTTAAGAAAAGAAACAACGATTTCTGATACACTTCGTAACTGGGTCGCTTGTTATGCAGGCAATTTAGCTGGCGCTTTATTCTTTGCCTTACTATTTTATGCAACTGGAATTTTCGAAGCAATTGATCACGGACATTTCATGAATAAAGTAGTAGAAGGAAAAATGAATACACCTACAATGCAATTATTCTTTAAAGCCATTTTATGTAACTGGCTCGTATGTCTTGCTTGTTTCTTACCTTCTCAAGTGAAAGGTGATACAGCAAAAATTATGATGATGATGCTACTCGTTTTCACATTCTTCTTATCTGGTTACGAGCATAGCATTGCAAACTTATCACTGTTTGCCTTATCTTTAGTTTCACCGCATCCGGAGACAATTTCTTTTGCAGGTGCTATTCATAACTTAATTCCAGTTACAATCGGTAACATTATTGGCGGGTCTGTATTTGTCGGTATGGTATACCATTACTTAACAAAAAAAGTACCTGATGTAAAACAAGAAGAAACTGAATTAGTAGCAGCTCAACAAGAAGAGATTATTCCTTTGCAAGCTCATATGAAACATTAAAAACTCCAAAGTTTTACTTTGGAGTTTTTAGCTCCCCACATATTTAACAACAAGGTGAGGATTAATTTCCCCTTCTTCCTTTCCCTTATTAATCCTCCGTTTCATCTTGTGCATACCGATGACATCATTCGTATGAAAGTGCATTTCAT
The DNA here is from genome assembly GCF_054823925.1 of Bacillus sp. F9_6S_D1_P_5. NCBI lineage: Bacteria > Bacillati > Bacillota > Bacilli > Caryophanales > Bacillaceae > Bacillus > Bacillus sp. F9_6S_D1_P_5. The sequence goes on from NZ_JBTREW010000020.1 coordinate 66,919, forward strand.
TTACATATAAACCCTCTTTACAAAAAGCATCTACAAAATCTAATCCACTTTTTTCTCCCCATCCCATGTTAAAATCAAGGGAAAGAATATTCACATCATAATCCCGAACCATTTGCAAAGCACGTTCTACTGTAGTTACGAGCACATACCCGTATGGACAACTTCTTTGATCATCCATATATACATTCATGTTCTATCCCCTCTCTATTTTGCATACGTGATCAACATGTAACATATTGCCCCAAGGCTAATAAAAGGACCAAACGGAATTTGAGTCCTCATTTTCACACGCTTTAATACGAGACCAACTCCAAAGAAACAAAGACTAAGGCAAGAGGCTAAAAATAAAATCATAAAAACCCCTTTTAGTCCCACTATAAATCCAAGTAGCGAAAGTAATTTTACATCACCTCCCCCAAGCCCTTCTGGATATATCTTTTGCATGCAATATAACAAAATGAATATAACGCCACTACCAACTATACTATCTGGCCAAGTGACTAACGGTACAAAAATACATTCTAAAATGAGTAAACAGGCAAACCAAACTAAAATACGATTTGGGATTAACAGATATATGTAATCTGTAACTGAAATAATAAGAAGTAATGAAAAAAGCGATAAAATGATAATAAGCTCTCGTTCCACCCCGATCATATATACCGTAAGAAAAAATATCATTCCGGTTACAAGTTCAAATACTACGTACAAAATTGAAATCGCCCTCTTACAATTCGTACAACGTCCCCTTTGTATACAAAAAGAAATAATTGGAATCAATTCTTTTGGCTTTAGCACATACTTACAATAATGACAATGTGAACGAGGGACAATGATAGACTCCCCTAGTGGAACTCTCATCGCAATTACCATAAAAAAGGAACCAAACACCATCCCCACTAACAATGCATATACATAAGTGAACATCCCTTCCTCTCCTTTCCAGAAGAACATAGCAAAAAAAGGAGAGAACTTCTACTTCATATTATCTCTATTCTATTAAAAAAGCAGGCCATTTTCTGGCCTGCTTTCCCCTCTTTTATACGATGAAATATACTGCTTTTAATGGTCCATGTACGCCGACAACAAGATTCATTTCAATATCTGCCGAGTTACTAGGTCCTGTAATAAAGTTAATACAAGATGCCACTTCCTCACCATTTTCTACACGTGAGTTCATATCCTCAACTGCTTGTGTAATACGAGGCACAAGTGTTTCACGTGGAATAATAGCAAAGTATACAGTCGGTAAAAAGTGTAAAGAACGACCTTGGCCTTTATGACTTTGTACAACGATCGTACCAGATTCAGCTAAAGTATAATCACTAAAGGCAATTCCAATATTCGCTCTTTCTGCGATACGCATATTCTCTTCTTTTTTCTCAGGATCCCATACATTTACTTCAACATTTTGCTTTGGAAGCTCTTCTTTAAATAAAGAAGTCAATCCATAAGAATCAAAACGTTCATCTGCCGATAACATAATAGGTCCCCCGCCGTTTTCCACGATTACTTTTTGAATATCTTCACGTAAACGGTCGTTTGTCGTTTCCACAACAGTTGTATGAATGTTTGTACATTGATTTTTAAATACTTCTAACAATTCTTCTTGTGAATAATCTTTTAACGTTTCTTTATTCACATTATTTTTCCACACTGGACGTTTTACACCATCCGTTTTACGCGCGCGTCCAAGTTCTTTTGCAATATTCTCTAGAAAGGACTCACGGTTTTGAATTAATCCTGTCATTATTTGTCCCCGCCTTTCTTATGGTCTTTATACCAATCACGGAATCGTTCTTTACTTGGAGCCGGGAATTCACGAATATCTGTCCAGTTTTTAAGTGGCCCAACACCTTTTGATACACGGTTACCCGATGTAAATGGACTCATTGCCGCTGGCGCCATTTTTGATCCCATTTTGTATAAAGCTGCTGAAGATGCACCCATACTAAACATTTTCATTGCCAATTTCTCTGCAAGTGGAGCACGTCCTTCTTGCTCAACGATAACTTGACGATGTTTTAATAATAAATCATGTAATGGAATTTTTACTGGACAAGCTTCTGTACACGCTCCGCATAAACTAGAGGCATAAGGAAGCTCTTTGTAATCATCATATCCACCTAAAAGTGGTGTTAATACCGCACCAATTGGTCCTGAGTATATAGAACCATATGAATGTCCACCAACGTGACGATATACAGGGCATACGTTAACACAAGCAGCACAACGAATACATTGCAACACTTGACGGAATTCAGATCCAAGAATTTGAGAACGACCATTATCGACAACAACTAAGTGGAATTCTTCTGGTCCATCTACTTCCTCTTCTTGAATTGGTCCCGCTACAGTTACATAACTTGTTAACTTTTGACCTACTGCACTACGACATAGTAAACCAACTAAAACATCTAATTCTTCCATTGTTGGAACCATACGTTCCATACCCATTACTGCAATTTGTGTTTTCGGAATCGACATAACAAGATCGGCATTACCTTCATTCGTTACTAAACAAAGAGAACCAGTATTTGCAACAGCGAAGTTACAACCTGTCACACCAATTTCTGCATCCATAAATTTTTCACGAAGTTGTTTACGAACAAACTTCGTCATTTCGTATGGATCATCAGAATTTTCATAGCCAAGCTTTTCTTTAAATACATCACGAATTTGCGTTCTATTTTTATGAAGTGCAGGCGCAATAATATGTGAAGGTGGATCGTTATCTACTTGCAGAATATACTCTCCTAAGTCACTTTCTAACACTTCACAACCGATTTCTTCAAGCGCATGGTTCATACTAATTTCTTCTGTTACCATCGACTTTGATTTTACTACTTTTTTTGCCTGCTTCTTTTTTGCAACGTCTTGAATATACTTTGCCGCTTCCTCTTTCGTTTTCGCAAAGTACACATGTCCGCCTCTTTTTGATACATTTTCACTTAACTGCATTAAGTAATAATCAAGATTTTCTAACGTATGTTGACGAATTTCTTCACCGAGTTCACGCCATTCTTCCCAGTTTCCTAATTCATCCGCTGCTTTTAAGCGATTCGTATATAAGCGTGTTTGTGCAGAAGATACTGCTCCGCGCATAAACGAATCTTGAATTCCATCGCCAACGCGATCATTAAATTTTTTCTCACTGATTTTCATAGACATAGCTTATGTTCCCCCTTCATGAGCGACTATTCAGTACCTCAGCAATATGCATTACTTTTATTTCTTTTCCTAAACGCTCAATACGTCCGCCAATGTTTAACAAACACCCACAATCTGCACCGATTAAATAATCAGCACCTGTTTCCATTGCACTCTCTACCTTTTCATCTACCATTTGCTCAGAAATTGGAGTCATCTTCACTGAAAACGTTCCCCCAAACCCGCAACAATTTTGCACATTTGGTAACTCTCTCACAGTTAATCTTTTTACATTTGATAATAAAATTCCTGGTGCCTCTGTTACTCCAAGCATACGTGTCATATGACATGATTTATGAATAGTAGCAATTCCTGGTAAACTTGCACCAACATCAGTAACCTTTAAAACATCTACAATAAATTGTGTGAATTCATATGTTTTATCAGCAACTTTTTGTGCACGTTTAGCCCACTTCGGATCATCTTTAAAAACATGCGGATACTCATGAAACATTGTCGCACAAGAACCAGATGGCGTAACGATATATTCTGCATCTTCGAAAGTTTCAATCATATGTTTCATCGCTTCTTTTGCTGCTTCTACATGGCCGCTATTATAAGCAGGCTGACCACAACAAACTTGTGCTTCTGGAAATTCAATTTCACAACCTAAACGCTCCAACACTTCAACTGTTGCTTTGCCGACGTTTGTTTCAAACATATCAACTAAACAAGTAACAAATAAAGTAACTTTCATAATTATTACTCCCCCTTTTTACAACTCCACCAACAAACATATGGTCATCAGATGACTAATAAAAGAAGAAGTAGGCTCAACCATGGCCTATCCTCTCCCTCTTCTAAAGAAAACGCTTACTTAATCTCTCTCTATTTTATCAAAAAATTTGATTTTTAAAAGATTAAATTACGAATTTATATCGTTTTTACCTGTGACAATATGTTCTACATTTGTTAAATGATCTAGCATTGCTTGCTGCGCTAATTCTACATCTTGCTTTAACACTGCATCATATATAACTTGATGCTCTTCTATAAGTCGTTCTGATGTTGTTTGTTCACCATATAAAATAATGCGTCTTGATTCACCAATTGTTTCAGCAATCATCTCTGAAACGTGATTCATGAGTTCAAGCAAAATGTTGTTATGCGAAGACTCCGCAATTCCCATATGGAACTGAAAATCTGCTTTTTCACCAGCTTTTTCATCTCCAATGCTCTTTGCCATTTCATCTAACCAATGCTTCATATTTTTCAAATTCTCTTCCGTACGTTTTGCCGCAGCTGCTCGAACTGCCCCCACTTCAAGCACCTTTCGTACTTCTAACAAATTCAAAATATCTTCTTTCTTCATTAATAATCTATTGTTTAATGATTTTGTTAATGAAGAAGAATCGAAATTCTTCACATATGTACCTTCTCCTTGTTTCATCTCAATTAAGCCCATCGCTCTTAGCGCACTTAACGCTTCACGAACAGCAGATCTGCCAACTTGAAACTGCTCAGCTAATTGATGTACAGGAAGTAGTTTGTCACCAGGTTTTAACGTACCATTTTTAATCATTGTTAAAATAGCTTCAGATACTTCTTCGTAAATTTTTTTCGGTTTAATCGATTTGTACTCCAGTTAAATCACCTCAGTATCTTCCAAACAACAATTGAAACGATTTATAAGAACTTTGCATCATAACTATTTTAGAACGAATTGGTAAGAAGTACAAATGTTTTGTTCATAAAATCGTCAAAATTTCGATATTTATTATATATTAATTTATATCTTTCTGTATAACTATTGTCTCCTATACAAAAAAGCATGCCCTAAATATTAGAACATGCTCCCCTCATCCTGTACTTTCAATTTAATAATAACCGTCGTCCCATTTCCTTTTTCACTTTCAATTCGCCACTGTCCATCATGTATATGAACAATTTGTCTTACAATAGCAAGACCTAAACCTGTTCCACCATGTTGGCGACTTCTCGCTTTATCAACGCGGTAAAAACGTTCGCCAAGATTTTCTAAATGCTCCGTATCAATACCGATTCCCGTATCTTTTATGTTCAATTCACAGTAATCATCTATCTGCCTAAGCGTTATCACAATATCCCCATTTGGATTCGTATACCGTATCGCATTATCTAACACGTTATGAAGTACTTGCTGCATACGATCCTCATCAATCATTACAATAATTTCTGGATTTAAATTTGTTGAAATGCGAATTTTCTTTTCTATAAATTTAATCTCATACGTATCTAACACATCTTCAATCAGTTGTGAAAAAACGATAGGTTGTTTCTTTAACGGAAAATGTTCCCCTTCTAATTGTGCTAAATCTAACAAATCATGAACGAGACGCTGCATACGATCTGCTTCTTTATGAATGAGCTGTGTTACTTTTTCCTGCTGTGGTCCCTTCGCTACACCATCTAAAATAGCCTCGCTATATCCTTTTATATAACTCAGCGGTGTTCTTAGTTCATGTGAAACGTTAGCTAAAAATTCCTTACGCTTTACATCTTCTGTCTCTAAAGAATTTGCCATTTTATTAAATGCTTTTCCTAATCGTCCAATTTCATCTTCGGAAGAAATCGTAATTCGTTCTGAGAAATCTCCCGTAGCTAAATGATTAGCAACTCGTTCCATTTGCGAAAGTGGTCTCGTAATAGCAATAATAATCTTTCTACCAATCCATATTGTCAGTAAAGTTATAGCAAGTGCTAACGGTGCCAAAATAAGGCCCATATCATATATTAAGTCTTTTATACTTTTTAAAGGAATATAAGAATATACAATGCCAACTAATTTTTTATTTTCTAAAACAGGGATGACAACCCCCATAATATTACGTTCAAAATGTTCCTCATATCCTATCTTCGTCACAGTTTTCCCATCTAATAATGCTTGCCTGTCCCCTTCACTTATAAGAGAATGATGATGCACATCAAAAGGTAAACATGCGCTTAAATCACGTGGGTTCGATACGAAAAGAACGTCTGAACTAGATATTTGATCAAATGCTCTTACTTTCTCTTCAAAAGTTGATATGCCTTCACGCTTATCATATTGCGCAGCAAGACCCTTCCCCTCCGTTACTAATGAATCTTTTAAATTATCAACGTATAGTTTTTCGTACGAGTATAAAGATACAAAATAAAGAAAAGAAACTGTTACAAATACTGCACATACTACTGTCAGCCAAAGCTTCTGTATCATCGTAAACATACGTTACACCTCAAATTTATAGCCTACACCCCAAACAGTTTGAATGTAGTTTCCACTTTCTCCAAGTTTCAAACGCATCGTTTTCACGTGCGTATCTACTGTTCTTGTACTTCCGGCATAATCATATCCCCATACCTTTTCCAGCAATTGTTCTCGGCTAAATACTTGTCCCGTATGTTGGCAAAGAAAATAGAGTAAATCAAACTCTTTTACTGTAAGAGAAATCGGCTCACCATCCGCCTCAATCTTCCTACTTTTTTCATTAATCAGGATCGGTCCAAACTGAACCTCCTCTTGTTGTTCTTGCTTTGTATAACGTCTTAACACAGCTTCCATACGAGCAATTAATTCTCCAGGGCTAAATGGCTTTACAATATAATCATCTGCTCCCATACGTAAGCCGTTCACCCTATTCCACTCTTCACCTTTTGCTGTTAAAAATATAATTGGTACATCTGACGTCTTTCTAATTTCTTTACAAACTGAAAGTCCATCCATCTCTGGCATCATAATATCTAGTACAACGAAATCATAATGATTCGTCTCTAATTTTTGTAGAGCTTCTTTTCCATTTTCAGCTTCTCCCCACTCGTACCCGAAATTATCTAAGTACATACCAACAAGCTGTCTCATATCACTTTCATCATCTACAACTAGCACCCTATATTTACTCATTGTCCTTCCCTTCTCTCTCTATGAGTTGAAACGGCCCTTTTCCGACTTTAATTGTTTGTTTTATTTTCAAATTCTTCATATCTATGATGCACAATTCATCACTATCGTAGCTTGCTACGTATCCTTCTGCTCCGCTCTTCAAAAATGCAAATGGGTTCGATCCTACTTCTACAGAAGCAACCTCTTTATACGTACCAACATCAAACTTTCTAAGCGTATTCGAACCGTGACTCAATGCATATACATACTTATTATCCTTCGTTATATTCACAGGCATAAACGGAGCGTGTAAAGAACGTACCATTTCTCCGCTCTGCAAAGAATACACTAATACTTTCTCATTCACTTGATTTCCATCACCATGCCCGCCAATCCATATTTCTTTTCCATTCGGACTAATTGTCGCTCCCGTTGACGCTGGGGGAATTATAAAGGATTGGATTACTTCTTTTTTCTTTGTATCAATTGTCGTTAACTTCGTATCATAAAAGTTTAGTACAGATAACTGGTTATCGTGCTCTACCATCGTTATTGGTCCTTTTCCGGTTGACACACTCCCTGCCTCTTTCCCTTTTACCGTAAAAAACCTTACCTTTTGAGCCTTTTGATCAGCAGTAAATAATTGCTTTTTATCTTCGGATACGACCACATTTACAATGCCTTTTCCCGTTTTATATTTTTCCACTTGCCTTCCTTCTGCTAGTGAATATACATACATGTACTCTAACTGCTTGCCATATACAAGTATGTCCTCACCGTTTGGAAGTAGTGCAATTCCTGCCATTGGTTCATTAAGTTCCCATGTCGTAATTAACTTTTTAGTTTGTTTATCTACAAAACTAAGACTACCTTCTTTTATATTCGTTGTTATAATAACACTTTTATCTTTAGCAATCGGTGTATATGAACTTCCTTGACACCCTACTAATAGAAATAAAAAACAGAGAAGAAAAACATACTTTCTCAAAAGATTCCCTCCATCTTCGGATGATTTCGTTATAATTGTAAAATAACAAATAAATGTGTGGAAAGTGTGAAATTTCCCTTTCTTACATCATTTACATATATAATGTACAACAAATAGAATTTGAGGTGTGCAAATTATGCTTTTTCCTGATTTAGCGAATAAAATTGTACGAGAAGTACGCAGACTAATTAAAGAAAATATCATTATTATTAATATACAAGGCGTTATTATCGCAAGTACAGATGTAGAAAGAATCGGTCAATTTCATGAAGGTGCACTCCGATGCGCGAAACAAAAGAAAACTGTCATTATTACAAAAGAAGATGAACGACGTTTGCAAGGCGTAAAGGCGGGTATGAACCTCCCCTTACTATTTCATGACGAAGTAATTGGTGTCATTGGAATTACAGGTGAACCTGAAAATATTTCGCAATACGGAGAAATATTACGTAAAATGACCGAACTACTCATTCACGAAAACTACTTTTTAGAACAACTAGAACTTGAACACCGTTCTTATGAAGCATTTGTCTTTGATTGGCTTCAAAATACAGACTGGTCTCCAAGCTTTCTCGATCGCGCAAAAACACTTGGTATTGATTTATATAAGAAGAAACAACTTATTTTGTTCTCAATCGATCAAAATGACACGATGCTTCAGCGTAAAGTTTGGCAACACGTACGTAATCTATTAACAAAGGAGCATCTATTTGTTCGCTGGGGAAATGATCGATTTATTTTATTTACAGCCACACACTCTAAAGAGCAAACGTATCAATTTTTAAACCGATTAAAACAAGACTGTGAAACTTTATTTTCTATTCCTTTATATATTGGGATTGGACAATCCGTTATGCCAAACAATATGAACTTATCGTACGAACAAGCATTACAAGCTCTTTCTGTATCACTTGAAACGAAAAAAATTGTATTTAATGAAGATTTACGTTTAGAAATGTGCTTGCAAGATATTTCTGCTGAAACGCGGGAACAGTTTCTAAGACGCACGATCGAAAACTTACTATCATCGCCTGAACTTATGCACACTTTACGTTTATTTATTGATTATAACCAATCTTATAAACAAACAGCTGAGCAATTACATATACACATTAACACATTGCATTACAGGCTTAAAAAGATTGAGGAGCATACAGGACTTGATCCGAAACAATTCAAAGACTTAAACATTTTATACTTCTCGCTCCTCTTATTAGATAATCATACAAAAAAGAATGATAAAACAGATTAATCTTTAGATGATTATACATAGAAAGAATCCCCCAACTTTTTTATCATTATAATGAAAGCACTGTTACAACGTTTTTTATTATGACTAAATACGTTAACAGTTTGAGGGGGATTTCCAATGTTAGAAAAGCAAATTATTCATTCATTCGTATCCATTGTTGGCGAAGATAATGTAGATACATCGAATATGGGGCGTTTAACGTATAGTTATGATGCCACTCCAAACTTCCAAGCAATGCCTGATGCAGTCATTGCTCCTCGTAATACAAATGAAGTAGCTGAAGTATTAAAAATATGTAACACTCACAAAATTCCTGTATATGTTCGTGGGTCTGGAACAAACCTTTGTGCAGGTACATGTCCACTTGAAGGCGGTATCGTCCTTATCTTCCGCCATATGAATAATATTTTAGAAATTGATGAAGAGAATTTAACAATTACTGTCCAAGCTGGTGTCATTACACTTGATATTATTAAAGCAGTAGAAGAAAAAGGTTTATTTTATCCACCAGATCCAAGCTCGATGAAGATTTCTACAATCGGCGGTAACATTAATGAAAACTCAGGTGGATTACGCGGATTAAAATATGGCGTCACACGTGATTATGTGATGGGTCTTGAAGTTGTCTTACCAAATGGCGATATTATTCGTACTGGAGGTAAATTAGCTAAAGATGTAGCTGGTTACGATTTAACTCGTTTATTTATCGGTTCTGAAGGAACGCTGGGCGTCGTAACAGAGGCAATATTAAAACTTGTTCCTATGCCTGAAACGAAAAAAACGATGCTTGCGCTATATGAAGATATAAATGAAGCTGCACGTGCAGTTTCTTCTATTATTGCAAATAAAATCATTCCAGCGACACTTGAGTTTTTAGACCAGCCGACAATTGAAGTTGTAGAAGAGTTTGCACAAATTGGTTTACCAACTGACGTAAAAGCAATTTTATTAATTGAACAAGATGGCCCGCCCGAAGTTGTCAATCGAGATATTGAAAAAATAGCTCACGTTTGCCGCTCTATGAATGCAGTCGATGTTCGCGTTGCAAAAGATGAAGCGGAAGCAGATGCGCTTCGGACAGCTCGCCGTAGTGCACTATCAGCACTTGCAAGATTAAAACCTACAACAATACTGGAAGATGCAACAGTACCACGCTCACAAATTGCTCCGATGGTTGAAGCTATTAATGCCATTGCAAAAAAATATAATATTCCTATTTGTACGTTTGGACATGCTGGTGATGGTAACCTACATCCAACTTGTATGACAGATGCTCGTAATGAAGAAGAAATGCACCGAGCTGAACAAGCTTTTGCTGAAATATTTGCGAAAGCAATCGAACTTGGCGGCACGATTACTGGTGAACATGGTGTTGGCGCGATGAAAGCTCCGTATTTAGAAATGAAATTAGGTAAAGAAGGTATTGCTGCTATGCAAGGAATTAAACAAGCCTTCGATCCAAATAACATTATGAATCCAGGAAAGATGTTCGCGAAAGACACTCGTAAAAGAGTGGTGGTTGAGCGATGACAACATTAAATAAAGAAAACATTCAAAAAGAATTTAAAGAACGATTAAGTGAAGATGAACTATTAAACTGTATGCGATGCGGTTTCTGCTTACCAACTTGCCCTACTTACATTCAATCTGGATATAAAGAATCACATTCACCACGAGGACGCATCGCATTAATGAAAGCAGTCGTTGACGGTTTAATTGAGCCAGATGAAGATGTTGAAAATACATTAAACGTTTGCCTCGGCTGCCGTGCTTGTGAACCTGTTTGTCCATCAGGTGTGAATTATGGACATTTATTAGAAGAAGCTCGTGATATTATAAATCAAAATAAAAAGTTCTCGGTACCAGTGAGAGCCGTTCGTAAAGTCGTTTTTGAAGGACTATTCCCGCATCAAAATCGAATGAGAGCATTAACAGGATTAATTGGATTTTACCAACGTTCTGGTTTACAAACGCTAACACATAAAACAGGGATTATGAAGTTATTCCCTGAAACACTTGCAACGATGGATCTCGTTTTGCCAAAAGTTCCTAAAATGAAAGCAATGAAAGATCGCCCAGCATTTTTACCTGCTGAAAGTACAAAGAAGAAACAAGTTGCATTCTTCACAGGTTGTTTAATGGATACGATGTTTTTAGAAACAAATAACGCAACGATGAAACTTCTTCAGTTAGCTGGTTGTGATATCGTTATTCCGAAAACACAAAGTTGCTGCGGGGCATTACATGGGCATGCTGGTGAAAAAAGCGGAGCAAAGGAACTAGCGAAACGCAATATAAAAGCATTCGAAGATTTAAACATCGACTATATTATTACGAATGCAGGTGGTTGCGGAGCTTACCTCGTAGACTACGATTATCTTTTAAAAGACGATCCACAGTGGGCTGAACGCGCAAAGCAGTTCGTTTCTAAAATTAAAGATATTACCGCTATTCTAGTAGAACTAGATTTCCATAAACGAAAAGACTTACGACTCACACCGCAAATTATTACGTATCAAGACTCTTGTCATTTACGCAATGTTATGCGAACATCTTCAGAACCTCGTAAGCTACTAGAAGCAATTCAAGGTGCAACATACCGTGAAATGAAAGACGCGGATCGTTGCTGTGGTTCCGCTGGTATTTACAATATTGTTCATTCAGAGTTATCAATGGAATTTCTAGATTACAAAATGGACCGTGTGCATGAAACAGAAGCAGCAACCATTGTTACTGCAAACCCAGGTTGTTTATTACAAATGAAATTAGGGATTGAACGAGAAGGTCTTTCTCATAAAATGAGAGGAATTCACATTGTAGATCTATTATTAGAAGCAATTGAAACCAACTCGTAATAACTCGTAACATACGTAATAATAAGAAAACGGCTATCTCCTTCGTCTACGTAAAGAGATAGCCGCTTTTTTGTCCGCTACAACATTAAAAATATGTTACTTTATTATAAAAAAGAACAACAGAAACATTACAGTTTTGTAAAAATCAATCCAGTATATTCCTCAAAAAAATGCTCAAACCATTGATACAATAGGATTCTTCATTTTCATTATAGGTACATTTATCCAAAAATCCCCTCTTAAAACGAAGTATAAAAATGCTGAAAATTCCTTTTATACTCTATGTTTCTCTTATTTCCCCTCCTTTCCCCTCTTAGGATAAATTAGGTAAATTTTAAGTCTATGAATTTTTTTCCATCTTTTTTCTTGCAAATTGTATGCTACGATGAATTTGTCAGTCAGACAGGCTGTCAAAAACAAATCGTGTGAAAACAAATTAAAACTTTATATAGGGGGACACACATCATGAAAAAGCGTGTTTTATTATCTGTAGCTGCTGCAACAGCTCTTACTCTAGGAGTATCATCTTTAGATGCACAAGCTGCAACAGTACAACCGTCTAACATAAAGGTTCAAAATATTCAGCATTCAAAAGTGATGATGAAGCAAATGAGCCAACAAGAATTACAAGCATTCTTACAATCTATGGGAGTTGAGTCATTAGCACAATGGCAACAAGGAAATTTCCAACCAAACTGCTTCATTCCTGGTCAACAACCAACTGAAAATGTTGTAACTGAGCAACCAACAGCTAAGCCAGAAACTCAAAAGCCTGTTGAACAAAAACCTGCTGAGCAAAAGCCTGCTGAAAACAACAATACTCAAAAACCTGCTGAACAAAAACCTGCTGAGCAAAAGCCTGCTGAAGAAGTTCAAAAACCAGAAACTCAAAAGCCTGCTGAAAACAACAATACTCAAAAACCTGCTGAGCAAAAGCCTGCTGAAGAAGCAAAATCTTTAAGCGAATTCGAACAACGTGTTGTTGAATTAACAAACGCTGAGCGTACAAAACAAGGCTTACCAGCATTACAAATCGATACTGAATTAAGCAAAGTAGCACGTATCAAGTCTGAGGATATGCAAAAAAACAACTACTTTGATCATAACAGCCCTACATACGGGTCTCCGTTTGACATGATGAAGAAATTTGGTATTTCTTATAAGTCTGCAGGTGAAAACATCGCTCAAGGCCAACGTACACCTGAAGAAGTAGTACAAGCTTGGATGAACAGCGCTGGACACCGTGCAAACATCTTAAATAACGGCTTCACTCACATCGGTGTTGGTTATGTAGAAAGCGGCAACTACTGGACACAACAATTTATTACGAAGTAAATAGATTAAAAGAGTCTTCTCATAATGAGAAGACTCTTTTTTTACGTTTCATAACTTTCTATTATGTATGAGTACAATATGTAGAACATAAACAAAATAGAGCCACAACTTATTACAGTAAGTAACACATAAAATCCCCATTTCAAGTTCAAAAACAATGAGAACAATATACTACATGCCATTACTTGAAAAATCCGCCTGCTCACTAAACGAATTTTTTGTAATTGAATTGGGTCTTTTTCCGTACTCTTAACTTCTTTAAACCCTTTACTAAGCATAAAAAGAAACATACTAATCCCAATTGTTAATCCTGTCTGAAAGGATATCACACTTCCAAAATTAATATAGAGAATGAGCATATGGATAAACAACATAAATAAAGTAATCGTCTTTAGAAATCCACTTATAATGATATGCTCACCTTCATTCAACTTATATATATTATGTGAAATAATATACACGCATCCATGTAAAAAAGTAATAAGACAAGGAATAAATGCTATAACAACTTGTTTACTCATAAACTCGTTCGGTCCACCATTTTCATTCCAATGTACTGCCATACGATTTGGTAAATATGGATAGAGACATAGAGTAACTAAAAGACAAGCGAAAAATATTCCTAGTATATATTTATATTTGACCAAGTAATTCTCACCTCTCTTTTCTCTTAACGGCTTCGCTTCTTTTAGAGAAATCCCTGCAAAAATTTACTTTTCTCAAATTTAAACTTACATTTTACGCATTCATTCTTTGAAATTCTTTCATTGTATTATTTAATTTTATAGGAAATGGTACATCCACTTCAATCTCTTCTTTCGTAATTGGATGTAAGAAGTTTATTTTCATCGCATGTAATGCTTGCCCGGACATATATTGCGTTTGCCCACCATATAATACATCCCCGACTAATGGATTACCATTGTAGCTCATATGAACACGAATTTGATGTGTTCTACCTGTTTCTAATTGTAACGTTACGAGCGTAGCATTTTGTTTTTTAAAGTACTTCTCTACTTTATAATATGTGATTGCTTGGTCTCCCTTTGGAGAAACACGTCGTCTCGTCGCATGATGGCGATCTCTTCCAATCGCCGCGTCAATTGTTCCTTGTTTCTTTTTCACTTTTCCTTCCACAAGCGCCGCATATGTTCTTTTAATTTTTCGTTCCATTAATAAACGATCCATAATTGCACCCGCAATTCTATGCTTAGCAAACACGACACCGCCTGTCGTATCTTTATCTAACCGATGAATATGACGAACCTTCGTCTCTAAACCTTGCATTTGAAAATGAAAAGCAACAAGGTTTGCAAGTGTTCCCGTCCCGCCTTTTTCAGCAGGATGCGTATCCATCTTCTCAGGCTTATTTACAATAAGTACGTGATCATCTTCATACACTACATGTAATTCACCATACTCAGGCTCTACATCGTATGCTTCCTCTATAAACATATGCACTTGTAACTTATCGCCCTCTTTTAAAAGTTCATTCCATCTTCTCTGTTCCCCGTTAACGGTAACACCTTTTTCCATACGAAGCTGATGTAACAACTTTTTCGGTATTTCCCATTCTATTTTTAATAATGACTCAATGCTTATACCATTCCATTTCGCTGGAATAGTAATTTCGCACCATTCACCCTTCTTCTTCGTTTCCATACTGCATCACCTTATTTCTATTGATTCTCTCATTGTAACGGAAAATACAATTTGATGCACCGTCAAAAATAGAGGACAGTATTCTAATAGACTGCCCCTCACGCTCTACGCTTTTTCATTTCCTGTAATACTTCTTCCGCTTTTTGTTCATACGATAAATCTTTAAAGAAATCCGCCAACCTTTTATAATCATTATACGTATCTAATAAGTCATCCATCTTTTCTACTTTCATAACTTGTTGCTTTTGCTTCATTTTTACCGGATAACGATAGCCCGATACCTCTTGTATTTTGTAATACTCATCCTCTACTTGAATAACCTTTACAAGTTCCTCTTCTTCCGCATCCATCGTATACCCATCAAAATCTCTAAGCAATTCATAAATAATATGAGTCCATTCATCTTTTGGATAAAACCCTTTTTCTAACCGATAACCGACAATGCGATACATATGCCCATCGTTTTCTGCAAACTGTACTGTATCATTTAGCTTAAACTTAAAATAACGAAACATTGCCTTCACCTACTTATATGTAATGTTCTTATCACATACTATTTGCAAAATGTAGGTCTTGCTATTCATAAAAAAATACTCATCTATGGGATGAGTATTTTTTACGATGATTTTTCTCTTTTCTTTCGAAATGGTAACCACCAATTCCAGTCTCCAAACAATTTCATTAAACTTGGTACAAGCATAAGACGAATAATTGTTGCATCAAGAAATATCGCTAATGCAACGCCAAGCCCCATTTGCCGTACTGGTAAAATATCAGTAAAGGCGAACGCACCAGTTACAACAATCATAATTAGTGCAGCGGATGTAATGATTCTACTTGTTGACACAAGTCCTTCTAACGTCGCTTGATCGTTATCTCCTGTTTCTTCATATAACTCATGAATACGTGAAATAAGAAAGACTTCATAATCCATGCTAAGCCCAAATACGAGGCCGAAAATGAAGATTGGTAAGACAAATAGAACCGGACTTGCTTCTAAACCAAAATGCCCACCTTCAAATAACCAAACAACAATTCCAATTGTTGCGCTTAAACTAAGTATATTCATAATAATTGCCTTAATTGGAATGAGGATAGATCGGAATGCAAATAATAATATAACAAAGGTCGATCCAAATATAACAGACATACCAATTGCAACTTTATCTTTAATTTCATCTTCTAACTCTTGTTGGAACGTCGTCATTCCGCCTAAATAATACGTAACATCTGTTTCTTTATAATTTTGTTTAAAATCACGAACCCATTGTTTAGCAGTTTCAGTACGTGGTTTTGTTTCTAGAAAGATTTCTATCGTCGTCTTATTCCCTTTCGTATATACTTCAAATACAGGAGCTAGTTTCGCAGCTTCTGGCGACACTAATATTCCAGCAACTTGATCTGCTTTCATACCTGTTAATCCGTCGTATAAACTTCTTACTTCATGCACTTTCTTATCGTCTTTTAACTTTTGAACGACTTCTTCTACCTTTTGTAAACTTTCTTTTTCTTTCATATCTTTTTTCGTCTCTACCACTAACGTAACATCAGCATGTGTTTTTGCCGTTTCATTAAATGCCTCTTCGTACTTCTCATATGCAATTCTTGTATCACTTTGTTTAGGTAAAGCTTCCACGTCAGGGAACTGCAAATTAGCTGTACGTAACGGTAATAAGCAAATCACAATAAATGTTGTAACAACAATAATCATCGCAATTGGATGTTTCATTACAAATTGTGCAAATGTACGCCACGCTTTTGCCGGCGTATGTGCTACTTGATTCTTTTTTAATATCCGTTTCCCAATTAATGACAATAGCGCTGGAAGGAGTGTGAGTGAAAATAAAATACTCATAATCACTACAATCATTCCGCTAATTGCGACTGACTGAATATAATCAATTTTAAAGAAGAACAAACCGGATAATCCAACAAATACACATAATCCTGAAAATACGATTGCACGCCCTGCTGTCTGATATGTAATTGCTATCGCTTCTTTTACCGTTCGCTTTGCAACTTCCTCTCGAAAGCGATTTACAAATAATAGCGCAAAATCAATAGATAATGCAAGTCCGATCATCGGTGCAACATTTAACACAAAGATAGATAGTTCCTTATCACTACCTATAAAGTATAATATGCCCATCGTACTAATAACACTAAATGCCCCATTTACAATTGGTAAAATAGATGCCAAAAGGCTACCAAATGAAAATAGTAATACGAGAAATGCAATTGGTAACCCAATCATCTCTGCTACTTTCAAATCATTTTGCGTTCTTTCATTAATCTCTTGATTAATTTTTGGAAATCCTGTCGGCGTTACTTTTAACGCTGCATTACTTTCCTTTTCGATTTTATCAGCAAATTGTAACGTCTTTTCCATTCGTTCCTTATTTGTTTTCCCGGAAAATAAAATTGTCGCATAGCCGATATCATCTTGTAACATTTCTTTATTTTGCACTGGGTGATGGAAAGATTCATAAGTCTCTTTCTCTTGTACATTCTTTACAATTCCCTCTACTTGCTTTTGAAATTCCTCATGTGAAACACCTTTATTTTTTTCAAAAACGAGTAAAAGTGTATCTTGAGACCTCTTAAAATCTTTATCTAAAATTTCTTTCGTTTTTTGATAGTCCCCTTCTGTTTGGAAACCGTCACCACCTAATACTCCTGGTAGCTTTGGAGCGAAAATACCGAGCCCTATCGCTAGCAATAGTAATGCTACAATTACCGTATAACGAAACTGATACAAAAAAGCGCCTAACTTCCCCCACTTATCTACTTTATGTACATTTGTTTTCACACATTTTCACCTACTTTAAATAATTCAATTGTCATTTATACTGTATCACATCTTCGTACAAACAAAAAACGTCTGGAAACACTATAATGATAGTTTTTCCAGACGTTTTTTATCTCTCTTTATTAAGTCCCAATCTCTCGGTGAGTAAACGATGGCAATAAATCGCTATAATTAGCAAAATACCACCTACGCAATAACCAGCTAAAATATCAGTTGGATAGTGTACATTTAAAATAACTCTACTTAATCCAATCGATACAATGACTATTCCCATCAAAATCGTTATAACATATTTCCCTGTTACACTCTCCAAATTAGCAGCAATAATATAAGCAAGAAACCCGAATGTCATAATAGATAACATTGCATGCCCACTAGGGAAACTATACCCAAGTGCATCCAACGCTTCATTTAACGACGGACGCTCCCTTCTCGCAATTTCTTTTATCCCTTTATTTACAAGATGTGTTACTAAAATACCAACTGGATATACGATCATCGCACCATAATAACGTTTTCTCCAAAAAACAAGTAAACTTATAACGAGCGTAGTTACAATCCCAATAGCAGACCCTAATTTTGTATAGTGTGAGAAAAATGTAAGCGAACGTTCTGCTTGTAATCCTTTTACTAATCCTCGGATGTATGTATCCATCGCTGTGACACCACCCGCATGTACGCGCCAAGCAACAATGCCAAATACAGCAAGTAATAAAACGATACATACTACCTCATATTGATGTAACTTCTTTTTCAAACGATTTCCTCCTACTATGAAAAAATGCGATTTCTACTTTAGAAACCGCATTTTCTTACTTATTTACCTTTTGTTTTTAGCTCTGTCCAATAACGATCATAATCTTTTAACTTATCGTCTACATCAACAAGCCATTCTGTACGATCTAATTCTTCTTTCGTTAAGAAAATCATATGGTTATCACGATATTCTTTACTATGAAGAGGATGAGCTTTTTCATTTGGATTACTGTATCCAATTGACTCGTAGTTTTTCACACTTACTTTCTCATCTAGTAAGTAGTTCATAAACTTCTCTGCAAGCTCTTTGTTTTTCGCACCTTTTGGAATTGCTAACGTGTCAGCCCAAATTGTGCCGCCTTCTTTTGGTACAACGTACTCTACATCTTTATTATCTTTAGCGATAAATGCTGCATCTCCAGACCAAACTGTTCCGATCCAAGCATCTTCTGTAATGAATTTTTGTTTAATATTATCTGTATCAAATGCTAATAAGTTTGGAAGCAGCTTCTTTAAATCATCTGCTGCTGTCTTTAACTGCGCATCTTCTTTCGTGCTGTTTGAGAAACCATGCTTCTTAAGACCCATACCTAATACTTCACGAGAATCATTTAATAAAGTTACATGCCCTTTATATTTCTCATTCCATAAGTCAGCCCAGCTTGTAGGAGCTTCTTTCACATACTTTTTATTGTATGCAATCCCTGTTACACCCCAAGTGTATACTAAAGAATATTTATTCTCTGGATCAAACGCAGGTGTTTTGAAATTAGAAACCATATTTTCGATATTCGGGATATTCTTTTTGTCTAACGGCGCTAATAAATCCATTTTTGCCATTGTTTTAACCATGTAATCTGATGGCTGAATTAAATCATACTTCGCACCACCAGCTTGTAATTTCGCAAGCATTTCTTCATTACTTGCGTACTTATCATAGTTAATTTTTACGTTATATTTCTTTTCAAAATCTCTTAGCACTTGCTCATCAAAATTGTCAGCCCAGCTATAAATGTTTAACTCTTCTTTCTTTTCACCACAACCAGCAAGTACACCAGCAACAAGACTAAAGCTAATTGCTGCGCCGGCTAATCTTTTCATTAATTTCATCGGTTTATTACCCCCTCTTACTTTCTATATCGTTCGTATTATAAAGGAAGGTGTCCTCCAGAGTTTTCTTCACCATCTGCACCTTTGTTACGGAAGATTTCAGATAGAACCATTAATCCTACGATAGCTACAATTAAAATTGTAGAAAGTGCATTAATTTCTGGTGATACTCCGCGCTTAACCATACTGTAAATGTATAATGGCAATGTTGTTGATCCTGGTCCTGATACGAAGAAACTAATTACAAAATCATCAATTGATAATGTGAATGTTAATAATGCGGCTGAAATAACTCCTGGTGCAATTGCCGGGAACGTTACAAAGCGAAACGTTTGCCAAGGCGTAGCTCCTAAATCATTCGCAGCCTCTTCTAAATCACGTCCCATGCCAGAAAGACGTGCTGCTAAAATAACGACAACAAATGAAATACTAAATGTAATGTGCGCAATAATAATTGTTGTTTTACCAAGTTCCATACCTAATTGACTGAATAAAATAAGTAAAGATAATCCCATTAAAATATCAGGAATTAAAATTGGTAAATACACAAGACCGTTAATGGCCCCTTCATAACGATATTTATAACGATGTAATGCAATCGCGAAAATCACACCAAGAACAGTCGTTACAATCGTCGTTACAATCGCAATCGTCATACTATTTACAAATGCATCAATAACATCTTGTTTTTGAAATAAATCTGTATACCAATGGAATGTGAATCCTTCCCATTCTGCATTAATGCGCGAATCATTGAAGGAATATACCATTAAAACCATCATTGGAAAATACAAGAACAATAAAATTAACCAAGAATAAGAAACTAAAAACTTCTTCATCTTTGCCTATTCCCCTCCGTTCCCATCATATTTATATACTTTCGTTGCACGATAATATAAGTAAATTAACAGAACAGAGAATAGAACAACAATCATAGATAACGCAGATCCAAACGGCCAGTCACGCGCTCCTAAGAATTGATTTTGAATTACGTTTCCAATTAATGCTACTTTCGATCCACCCATAACGTCAGATACAACAAACATTCCGATAGAAGAAACAAACACTAAAATAGAACCAGTAGCAATTCCTGACATCGTCATCGGTACTGTAACATTCCAAAATGCCTTTACTGGTGTTGCTCCTAAATCATAAGCTGCTTCTAGCTTACGCTTATCAAGCTGCTCAATTGCTGCATACACTGGTAAAATCATAAATGGTAATAAAGAATATACCATTCCGAGTATTACAGAAGGTGTATTATATAGTAAATTTAAAGGTTCACTAATAATACCTAGTTTCAATAGCAATGTGTTTACTAGACCTTGTGAACGTAAAATAACAATCCATGCGTATGAACGAACAAGGAAGTTAATCCAAAACGGGATCGTTGCCAATAATAAAAGAATGGAACGATATTTACGATCAACAATTGTAATTGTATACGCAAACGGATAACCAATTAGTAAACATATTACTGTTGTAATAACTGCAATCTTAACAGTTTCCCATAACGTCCCCATATATAATGGATCAAATACACGCGCTATGTTTTCTAATGTAAATTGCATTTCCACTGTCCCATATGCTCCGCGCTGCATGAAAGCAAATGCCAATACAAACAGAAGGGGAATTAGGAAGAAGATTAACAGCCACGCGACTGTCGGTAGTGCGAGTAATTTCCCTTTTTTCAATTTAAGGTCACCTCGTCCTCTTGCTCCCAGCCTACGTATACATTATCTCCAATGCTCCACTGCGCTGCTTCTTCAGCAGTTTGATATGCCATTAGTAATTCTGATGTTTTCTCATCACGTACATAAAGCTTTTCCATATTTCCAACAAACTCAATGTCTTCAATATGTCCAAGATGGTATTCTTTTAAAATCGGTTCTTCAACCGAACGCACTTTTACGTTTTCAGGGCGAATTGCTACATAGCCTTCCCCGTTTTTCACAATATTATTTTCACCGATAAACGTCGCAACGAACAACGTTTTCGGCTTATTATAAATTTCTTTTGGCGTTCCGATTTGTTCAATATGTCCTTTATTCATAACTACGATACGATCACTCATGCTCATCGCCTCTTCTTGATCGTGCGTTACGTATATGAATGTAATTCCTAAATTACGTTGTAAGTTTTTCAATTCACGTTGCAAATCTTTTCTTAACTTAAAGTCTAACGCCCCAAGTGGCTCATCTAGTAATAGTACACGCGGATTATTTACAATTGCTCTCGCAATTGCTACACGCTGCTGTTGTCCACCAGAAAGCTTTGCAGGTTTACGATTACGGAACTCAAGTAACTGCGTTAAACGCATTGCCTCTTCAGCACGCTCTTTTTGCTCTGCTGCCGGTACTTTCTGCATTTTCATACCGAAACAAATATTTTTCTCCACATTCATATGTGGGAATAGCGCATAATGTTGGAACACTAGGTTCATATGACGCTTATATGGTGGCAAATCGTTAATCTTTTCATCATCTAATAAAAGATTCCCTTTAGTTGGAGTTTCAAATCCTGCGATCATACGAAGTAATGTCGTTTTCCCGCAACCACTCGGCCCTAAAATTGTTAAAAATTCCCCTTCTTTAATATCTAAAGAAAGCGGTGGGATAATCACTTGATTTCCAAAATGTTTTTCTACTGCTTCAACTTTAATAATCTTTTTCATTTTCCCGTCCTATCTACCTTAAATTTAAATTTTTATATTCATGAATAAATATTTATGTTCTATAGACTATTTTTTGTTTCGATCCAAACAAAAATGGTTATTTAGCAAGCGTTCACTTCTATTCTTTATGTAGTATGTTTGATTCATTTTCGCATGATACATAATGTCGAACAGAAAAACCCCTTCCATTACGAAGGGGCTATTATCATACGGCTACGCCTACTGATAAACACCATCATCATTTTAACAACTTTCGTATGAATTTTAAAGCACTTTTTGTAGAAGAATAACGAATTTTCATATCGAATGCCGTAGATTGGGCTAAAATGCTTTTATAATGTGAAAAAGTCCGAAAACTTTCTTCCCCATGATAACTCCCTAATCCACTACTTCCGACGCCCCCAAAAGGTAAATATGGCGTTGCAAGATGATAGACAACATCATTAATACAACCTCCGCCATATGAAATATTACTCGTCACCTTCTTTTGTACTTCTTTATCTTCAGAAAATACATATAACGCTAATGGCTTTGGATGTTGCTGAATTGTATCAATTACATCTTCTATGTTGTCGTATTCTACAATTGGTAAAATCGGACCAAAAATTTCATCTTCCATAACAGCATCTTTCCATGTAATATTCGTTACTACTGTCGGCTCAATGTGTAATGTATCTTTCTTATAATTCCCGCCAATTACGACTTGACCATCTTGTAAAAATCGACATAATCGTTCAAAATGACGTTCACTTACAATGCGTACGTAATTGTCATTTTGCAACGGTTCTTTCCCATACTGTTCCGCAATTTCGTCTCGTAACGCCTCGATTAGCTGTTCTTTCACTGACGTATGCACGTACATATAATCAGGCGCTACACACGTTTGGCCTGCATTTAAAAACTTCCCCCACACAATCCGTCTTGCTGTTATGTCTATTTTTGCATCTTTATGTACAATACATGGGCTTTTTCCGCCAAGTTCTAACGTAAGCGGCGTCAACTGTTTCGCAGCTGCCTCCATGACAACTTTCCCAACGCCCACACTACCTGTAAAGAAAATATAATCAAATGGTTCCTTTAGCAAAGCTCTACTCTCTTCTACACCGCCTTCTACTACCGCTACAAGCTCTTCTTGGAATAGTTCACCTAACATTCTCGTTAGCACTTTAGAAATGTTTGGCGTTAACTCTGACGGCTTTAAAACGATTGTATTTCCAGCTGCCAACGCTCCTACAAGTGGTGCAATTGCTAATTGAAACGGATAGTTCCACGGTGCAATAATAAGTGTCACACCGTACGGTTCTGGCACTACTTTCCCCTTTGATCCAAAGTGAGTAAGTGCTGTTCGAACTCGCTTCGGTTTACTCCACGATGAAATGTGCTTCAATTGAAAGGAAATTTCTTTTAATACATATCCAACTTCCGTTGTAAACGACTCATGAACTGACTTATTTAAATCTAATTTCAATGCCTGAAATATTTCCTCTTCAAAACGCTGAATGCCTTCATAAAGCTTCTTCAAATTATTCTTTCTCACTTCTATACTTCTCGTATGGCCATTATAAAAGTATGCTTTTTGTTTATTTACAATAGAAGAAACACTCATCCATTCACCTTCTCCCACTATTTTTATCCAATTCTTTCATTATTTATATAGACTTTATATGTAACTAATTTTCATCCGTAAAGTTACATTATATATAATTTCTTGTTGTATATAAAATTCATTGCTCACAAAAAAACTACCGAAAGAAAATCTCTCGGTAGTTTTACAGTATTAACGATATAAACGAACAGCACCTGCAGAATTATCGTCAGCTTGTCCTACTACTTCAAACTTCAAACCAAGCTTCGGTAAAATACGTCCTGCATCTGGAATTTGTTGATTAATATACGTTTTCGAATCATCAAACTTCGGTACACCCGCTAAGCCATCATACGTATACGTTCCGCGCGTTGGAGATACGACTTTCCAAGCTGGTGTTTTATCAAATGAAAACGCCGCATCAGCGATTTGGAATCGTGTACTACTTTCAACTGTTGGTTTACCATTTAAAGTTCCTACAATTGCTTCTGGGTGAGAATCAACTACCCCAAGGAAACCGTGTCCTGGATGTACACCTACCCAGTTATCTGTGTAAGCTGAATCCGCATACCATACAACCATACCAGTGTTATATACTGGACCGCGTGCAAATTTAAACGCGTTATCTGAACCAGCATAGTTTCTCCACTCTACATAGTAGTTATGTTTTTTCTTCTCAGTTCCGTTAGATACAGCGAATCCATCTAATTTGAACTGCGGTGTACCTTCTGCATCATCAGAAAATACTACTTTACCATCTACTGTTAATGAAGCGTTATCAAGTAGGAAACCATTTAACGCTAAACCACCATCAGTAATGTAATCAAATGTTAATTTCACTTTCTTACCTTTGAATTGGCTTAAATCATATGATTTGTCAATCCATTTTCCATTTGTCGAATCTGCATTTCCACTATTAGCTTTCTCACCAAGTCTTTCAATTAACGTTTGTTGACCATCTTCTGTTACAGCGTGTACTTCAAGGAAGTCATACTCTGCTTCAATTTCATATAATGATTTGAAATCAAATTTCGCAGTCGTTGCATTCGTTAAATCGAAAAGTGGTGTTTCCATCTTCGTATGAAGATCATCACCTTTTGTGCTGTAGTAATACTGTTTTCCGAATGCCGGATCAATTGTTTTTATATCTTTATCTGGTAAGTTAACACGAATCATACCTGGACGGTTAGATTTCGTAACACTTTGGTCTAAATATGTTGCTAGACCGATACCTTTATTTAATTTCTCGTAATCTACTTCTACGATATTTGCCCAATTACCACCGATTGTTTTTTGGAAAAACTCTTTATTTTGTGGTGAGAAACTTGTTGGCGTTGTTCCAGCGATTTTTCCAGCCCAGCTACCGCCACTCATAACAGACCAAGCTTGAATTGGCTCACCAGCGCCGCTATATTGCGTATCATACTCATCTGGAAGACCTAAATCATGGCCATATTCATGTGCGAATACACCAACTGCGCCATCTTCCGGTTCAATTGTGTAGTCGAATGCTGCCATCTTTCCGCCCCAATATGGAACTTTCGCTTGCGTGCCTTCAATTGCGAATGGTTTTGGTCCAACTGTCCAGCGATGTGACCAAATTGCATCGTCACCTAATTTACCACCGCCAGCTTCTTGTCCAACACCCGCATGAATAATCATTAAGTGGTCAATTAAACCATCCGGTTGATTTTTATTTCCATCACCATTTACATCATATTGGTCAAATTGATCAAACTCTGATAGATCAAGGCCGCTATCTACAGCTGCTTTTAATGCATCTTTTACTAAATCACGTGGTCCTTTTGGTCCTTTATTATCATGACCACCGCCTGCAGCATCTGCACCGTAATCAGCAGCTTTACCAGGAACTGTTAACCATTTTGTAACTGTTCCATCTACAGTGTAACTACCACCAGATTGCTCTTCATAATATTGTTTAAACGTTTCGATTTTACTTCCATCATCTAATGTGAATGGCTCATCACCGAATAACATTTTTTCATAATGTTCTTTATTAAAGTCTTCCGAATACATATAACCAGGCTCTTTATCAATATTATTATGTTTAAAGTCAGCGTACTCTACAAGTAAAACGAGTACTTTATCTTTACGCACATCACCATTATACGCTTTTTGCTTTGCTGGAGATGTTGGTACTTTACCATTTAGACCACCTTTAACTGGCCCTGTCGCTGCAGGTGTTCCTGTTGCAGGTTTATCTAACTTTTCTTTCGTATCTGCTTTCGCATCTTTCACTTTCTTTAAAAAGTCAGATGCATCTTTCGTAAGTGGGTCCCCATTTGTTACTTCTTTCCCAGGATTTTCACCCTTTTTGTTCTCTACATATTTTTCGACAGCTTTCTTTGTTTCTTTCTCTGAAGCCTTCGAATCAATTACCCCACGTTTTTTTAGCGCATCTGCTAAACGTTCTTCTGGAATTAAATGATCATCAACCGGGCTCGTAGCTGTTTTATTCTCAGGCGTTTCAGCGTATGCAGATTGAGTACCAACTCCGAATGAAAGGCCTAATACAGCAGTCAAAGCGATTGATGACAAAACTTTGAACGGTTTCTTGTTCATCCCTTATTTCCTCCCCTAATAAATAATATGTATTACAAATTGAATTTTATTAAAAATTCAATATTTTTTCAATATTTAGTCATATTATGTAATGTTTTTAATATATTTGTAAAAATTCCATAGTTAGCATACGAATATATCACAATTCAACAATGTTTTCTGAAAATATTGAAAATATTTGTCAGAAACTTTATAATCGCCATAGAGGGAGTTTAATGGGGATTTTATCTTTGTTTCATCTACACAATATCTGATAATTCGATGTATAAAACACAAAATTCGATTTCATTATCATGTATTTTGTAGCAGCAGTTATGACCGATAATTAGGGAGGAATTATACTTGTACAAAGATAAGACAGACGCACTGGATCAAGAATGGATTGATTTAATACTTGAAGCTCTAGATGCTGGTATCGCCATGCAAGACATCGAGCAATTTTTCCAACGTATGAAGCCATCAAGTCAGGCTCAATAGGTTTGTTCTTTTTAACGAAGTTTATGTTATAATAATGACATCATAAGACAACTACATATTGATAGAAAGGTGCGCAAATATGATTGGAGAACGTATAAAACGCCTTCGTTTACAAAAAGGAATTTCATTAACTGAACTTGCCGAAAAAGCTGGCGTTGCTAAATCTTACATTAGTTCTATAGAACGAAATTTACAAAAGAACCCTTCCATTCAGTTTCTTGAAAAGATCGCAGCAGTTCTACAAATTCCAGTTGATACTTTACTTCATGATGAAACAACAAAGGAAGCTAACCTAGACTCCGAATGGACACAGCTCGTCAAAGATGCAATGAACTCTGGTGTCTCCAAAGAACAATTTCGTGAATTTCTTGAATTTACAAAATGGAAGCAAGATCAAAAATAATAAATAGAAAGAAGTGCTTACAACCAGCACTTCTTTTTTCTTTATAAAAAAGCGGGGAATCCCCGCTTTTGGATTTATTATCTTTCTTCGCCATCTGCTTGATGAGCGTTGAATGTCCATTCTAAGTTTAATGCATCACCTTGGAATTTATTTTGATCTTCTTGATTATCTGTGAATTCAAATTGTACCCATAAATAGTCCTCTGTACCAGCATCTAAGCCACCGTTTTCTCCCCACTCAGGAGCAAAGATTGCTTTAGCTAAAACATCTGGCTTTTCATTTTGTAACTTAGCTAATGTTGTTTCATATACAGGCTCACTTTGTTTATCCCAATTCCAAATGAATTTCACCTTAATATGTTCACCAAAGTCTACACCAGCATTGTCACCTTGTGCATCTGTCACAGTATACTTTGTTGCTAATTGAACATCTTTAATTGCTATCGTACCACTATTCTTTAATAAGAACTCTTTCTTTACAGAATCCCCTGGTTTTAAATCTTTAATATCTACAAGCGTTTTAGGGTCTAATGTAAGATCTAATGTCCCAGCTGCAAATGTATTATTTGATACTTCTTTATCGCTAAAGTATGCAAATGTTCCTCCACCAATTAAAGATAACCCCAGTGCTGCTGATGCAACTCCCATACCTAATTTCTTTTTCAGACTCACAATCAATTCCCCCTAGCTGTTTTTTATATTTTCACCCCTATAATTTTTCAATAAGGGACATAAAGAAAACTATATTAGCTTCGCTAACGTTCGTTCTCTTTTAAAAACCTTAAGTTCATTATAACGAACAACACTATATAAATACAACATTTTTTTATTAGTATTTTCAGTTATTTTTATTTCTCAATGTCATTTTGAATTTTCGAAAAAATGTTGAGAAATAAAGAAAAGCGTCAATTAATTTTCCCTATCTATACTAACTATTATTCTTCACGGTCATGCTACCAACTAGTTTTCTCATATCTGCTATGTATTGACATGTTTTATTAAAATAAAAAAGACACGCTGAATAGGTGAGTCGCAATGCTCTCACCTATTCGGCTTTAGAACCTCTATTCGCTCTGAAATGTTGCTGTATTTTACTTGCTATCTTTAGTTTTCTGTTCTTCTTGTTTCTTCTGTTCTTCTTGTTTCTTCTTCTCTTCCAGCTTTTTCGCTTCTTCTTGCTTCTTCTCTTCTAGTTTTTTCGTCTCTTCTTGCTTCTTCTCTTCTAGCTTTCTCGCTTCCTCTTGCTTCTTCTCTTCTAGCTTTTTCGCTTCCTCTTGTTTCTTGCTCTCTTCTAGTTTTTTCGCTTCCTCTTGTTTCTTACTCTCTTCTAGTTTTGCTGTTTCATCTACTAGTAACTTCTCAAAATCTTGAATTTGTTTATCAATCACTTGTAAATTAATTTCTTTGTCAACATACTCACAGTTTTCTTTCACTATATGATAACCAGCATTCACATACGAGAATACTTGCTTATTCGATTCATTTTTATTTCCTTTTAACTGTTCTTGTACTTGGTTAAAAGGACCTTCTATTGATACGTATACTTTTTGTAACAATTCTCTCTCAGCAACTATTTTCTCCCGCCCTTGCTTCCACGTAACAAGCGTCTGTTCTAACTCTTGAGTGGAAGTAACAGTTACTTTTAATTTCATTCCTTCATACTCATGCAAAATAACTTCCTTATGTTTCTTAGCTTGTTCTTTTAATTGATCAACTGTTTTTGGAAAAATACTTGCTGTAGAAATTGTAGCCGCTACTTTCGTTTCATGAATGAAAGCTGCTTCTGTGTAAGTCATCATTTGAGAGCCTAAATAAAAAGTAATAGAACATAAACATGGCAATATAAGCATCTTTTTGAATTTACGAGGTGGCTTCAGCATTTTAATCTCTCCTATCGAACAACTTGTTCTTTATCAAGAACTATACCTTTATTATAATAAAGTGAATTATAAAATGATATAAGAAATTATCTTTCTTTTAACAGAAAAGGAGACTATCATTTTTGATAGTCTCTTTTTCCTGTCATTATTATTTTGCTTCAGCGTCGCCTTGTTGTGCGTCAAACGTCCAAGTTAATTGTAGCTTATCACCCTGGAATTCATTTTGATTTTTTTTATTATCAACGAACTCAAATTTCACTTTGAATTTATCAGATTTACCTGCAGAAATACCTTTTTCATCCCAGAACCAAGCAGCTAAATCATTATCTACTGCTGTAAGTGTATCACCCTTCAATTTATCTAATGTAGTTTGTTTCACAATTGTCTCATGCTTATCTACATTTTTTAAAAATGTTACTTTAATATGTTTACCAAAATCATCTTTATTATCTTTCTTCGTATCTTCTACACTATAGTCTGTTTTTAATAAAACTTTTTTAATATCTAATGTACCTTTATTTTCTAATTTAAATTCTTTTTCAACTGTATCACCAGGTTTTAAATTCGATACATTAACAACTGTTGATGGATTTAATGCTAAATCAAGCGTACCAGCCGCGAATGTATTGTTTGATACTTCTTTATCACTAAAGAATGCAAATGTTCCTCCGCCAACTAATGCCGCTCCCAATACAGCTGACGCGATACCCATCCCTAATTTTTTCTTTAAAGTCATGTCCATATCCCCTTGATTTATATATTTGCCAACTTCCTAAACGGAAAGTATAACCAAATGAACTAGACGGATTGTTCTACTTTTTTCTCTTTCTTTTCCCCGTCAATGCTACGAATCGCACTAAAAATAGTAATAGCGGAATATCCTAGTAAAAAGACTCCTGGAATAATAAGAAGTAAAGCAGCTCCAGCTTTTGAATTCGCATAATTTAATGCATACCCTGCATAAGGAACTGTAATATCCGCATATTTTCCAATTACATTCTCCGCAAGTACTGGTTCTAAATCAGCACCGTTGTTGTTATCCCCTTTTGTTTCATACATTACTTTTCCATTTGTATCTTTCACACCGATAATACGGTGAGTGATAATTTTTTCATCTTTCTCTTTAAAGGTAATAACATCACCTTTTTGATATTTAGAACCATCTTTCGTCGGCTCTATCGCAATGATTGATCCTGTTAAAAATGTCGGTTCCATCGATCCTGATAACACTGATTTAAATTGATATCCCATCACTGTTGGATCTCCGCCACTCGCTTTTGAAGAAATAACTACAAAAGCTAAGCAAATCATCAATGCAAATAAAACAAATGAGATAACGTTGCTAATCACCTTCCAAATTAATTTCATCGTTTCTCTCCCTCTCCGTTGTTTTATATTATTTGAAGTATGCAATATTCGCCTTAGTTCTTTAACAAGAACACAAGTAAATAATATAACGAACATAGCGTAAATGCAATAAGAAAATTTACAATTATTAGTTATTTTAAATATAAAAAAAAGACTGTGCCAAAGTCTCTTCTGGTCTTATCCCTGTCAAGTAGACAGTATTAAAAAGACTAAACAGCCATCGAGATTCGATATTCTATCGGAGCTCGATGGTTGAGTCGTTTTTGGAAACGTTTATAGTTATAAAAGTAAATATATTCTTCAATTGCT